>NZ_JAWLRY010000060.1:0-1379 GCF_033142325.1 Rhodococcus sp. IEGM 1370
ACCTTCGAAGGACGCATCACCCCGAACGGAAACTAACCGACGCCAAGGTCGGATCCACCGTTAATCTGACACTCCCCATTGAGTGAGCGGGGGTGCGGGCAATGGGATCCAGTGTTTCGGTCATCGTCGATCCTTCCCACCAAGCTGAGCTCGGCGTGTCGAACCAAGGACCGGATCAACCGTTATTCAGACAGTCCCTACCGTCTACGTTGCAAGTGCATTCTGACTTCGGGAGTGAGATATGACGGCGACAGCGATTCCCTCGGAGCGGTCCGGGTCCATGGTTCCGCGGTCGTTCGTGCCACCCGCGCGCGGTCGGTTGAGTGAGGTGCCGCATATCGCGGGGTTGGTGCTCGGTGTGTTCGCGGTGTTGTTGTTTCTGTGGAGTCTGTCGCCCACTCTTCGTTTTCTGGTTCATGTTCCTCGCGAGTACGTGGACAACTACTACTTCGATGCTCCCGATACGAGTTTGTCGTGGGCACTGGTCGTCGGGTTGTTGGCGGCAGCCTTGGCGAGTCGTAAGCGCATTGCGTGGTGGTTGCTGACGGTCTATCTGGTGTTGTTGGCGATCACCAATGTCGTCGAGGGCATCCAGGACGGGAACGTCAACTCGTGGGTTGCGCTGGCTGTCCATGTCGTCGTGACGGGGGTGTTGATCGCTGCGCGCAAGGAGTTCTACACGCGGGTGCGTCGCGGCGCGGTGTGGAAGGCGCTCGGGGTTCTCGTCCTCGGAGCGGCCGTCGGGACGCTCATCGGCTGGGCGTTGGTTGCGTTGTTCCCCGGGTCGTTGCCGGAGAGTCAGACGTTCCTGTGGGCGTTCAATCGTGTGACGGCGTTGGCGACTGTGGACAACGAGCAGTTCGACGGCAGGCCGAACGGGATCGTGAACACGGCGTTGGGTCTGTTCGGAGCGTTGGCGTTACTGGGCGCGATCGTCACGTTGTTCAGGTCTCAGCGGTCGAGCAATGCGCTCACCGGTCGCGACGAGTCCGCCCTGCGAGGTCTGCTCGACAAGTGGGGCGCCGACGATTCCCTCGGCTACTTCGCCACCCGCCGCGACAAGGGCGTCATCTTCGCCACCAGCGGCAAGGCTGCAGTGACGTATCGCGTCGAGGTCGGGGTGTGTCTGGCCAGTGGTGACCCGATCGGCAATCCCGAGGCTTGGCCGCATGCCATCTCGGAATGGCTGGACCTGGCCGAGAAGTACGGCTGGACCCCAGCTGTCATGGGGGCCAGCGAGATCGGGGCCACCGCATACAAGCGGGCCGGCCTGAGCGTCCTCGAACTCGGCGACGAAGCAATCTGAATCACCCTAGGTTTGATGCCGCTTCCTTCTGAGTCAGGAAGGATGAGCACATGCCCAAGAAAATCGATCCGGA
>NZ_JAWLRY010000061.1:0-1360 GCF_033142325.1 Rhodococcus sp. IEGM 1370
TTGAATCACCCTAGGTTCTGTGCCGCCTCCAGTTGGGGCTGATCCTCGGTGGTGAGGTCAGCGTAGTGGAGTGTTTCGTATTCGATCGGGGGCATGTGGCCGATGCTGGAATGAAGCCGCTTGACGTTGTACCACTCGACCCAACCGGCGGTCGCGTACTCGACGTCTGTGATCGTCTTGTACGGCCCCGAGTGGAAGATCGTCGTTCGGATGCACTCGGTCTTGTAAAGCCCGTTCGCTGACTCGACGAGGGCATTGTCGTAGGCGTCCCCGACCGATCCGATGGACGCGGCGATGTTCTCGAGCGCTAATTTCTCGGTCAGCTTCACGGACGTGTACTGACTGCCCGCGTCCGAATGATGTATCAGCTCAGCAGCTTTCACCGGGTTACCCTCACGGCGGCGCTGCCACAGCGCCATCCGAAGCGGAATCGTCACCAGGTCCACAGTCTTCGACATCGACGCATGCCAGGCGACGATCCGCCGGGAGAACACGTCGATGATGAACACCACGTAGACCCACCCGGCCCATGTTCGGACGTAAGTGAAATCGGTGACCCATACCCGATTCGGTTCCTCGGCCCGGAACTGTCGGTTGAGCAGGTCGCCCGCTCGCACGCCGTCCGCCGAGCGGATTGTGGTTCTGATTCCTTTCGCTCGCCGAATACCGTTGTGGCACAGTGCCTTCATCGCGCGGTCCACCGCGCCGTAGGACACCCCGGGGATCGCGGTCCGGTCCAGATGTGCGCGCATCTTCACCCTCCCGTACAACCCTTCCGGTGTCATCTTCCGCCGGCCGTGGGCGTCGGTGTTCCACACGAGATCCCTGACCGCGTCGATGACGTGGGCGTCGGCGACGGTGCGCGGAGCGGGCGTGCGTGAACGCCATGCTCGGTAGGTTCTCGCGGCGATCTTGCAGCCCTGATCGCTCAGGACCCGGCAGATCGACTCGACCGCAGAACCGTTGGCACGCAACGAATCTATGAAAGCGATGATCATCGGTTGCGGGGGTCGAGTTCCCCCGCGAAGAAAGTCGTCGCAGCTTTGAGGATGGCGACGTCCTCGCGCAGCTGCTTGTTCTCGGCCTTGAGCTTTTTGATCTCCGCCGATTCTTTCGAGGTAGTGCCGGCGCGGGAGCCTTGGTCGACTTGGGCTTGCACGGCCCACCGCCGCACTGTCTCCTGACCGACACCGACCTGCTTGGCGATCGCTTCCGCCGCGGCCGTCACCGAGGCGTACTCGGCTCCGTGAGCTTCGAGTAGCCGCAGGGCCCTCGCACGGACCTCCGGATCGATTTTCTTGGGCATGTGCTCATCCTTCCTGACTCAGAAGGAAGCGGCATCAAACCTAGGGTGATTCAG
>NZ_JAWLRY010000062.1:0-1345 GCF_033142325.1 Rhodococcus sp. IEGM 1370
TGAACCGTCCTGGATCTGATGGAGACCTGGTTCAAGCCACTTCGCGGTCGGAGGTGGCGGTCGAGCATTGATGACGGTACTCGTTTTCGTAGTCGACGGGCGAGAGGTAGCCGATCGCGGAGTGCAACCGGCTGGTGTTGAACCAGTGCACCCACGAAGCCGTTTCCCGTTCGATCTCTGCCCTGCCGGTCCATGACTTCTGCCGCTCGATCAGCTCTGTCTTGTACAGGCCGATTGTTGATTCCATCAACGCGTTGTCGAGCGCATCACCGACGCTACCGATCGATCCGGCGAGCCCGGATTCGATCAACGCCTCGGTGAATGCGAGCGATGTATATTGCGAGCCGGCGTCGGAGTGGTGAACCAAACCGGTTGCGGTGAAAGCGAAGTCGCTTCGTCGGCGGGTGAACAATGCTTGCTCGAGCACCCCGGAAACCAGAGGTGTCGCCTTCGTCGTCATCACCCGCCAACCAAGAATGCGACGCGAGAATACATCGACCACGAACGATGTATAGGCGAACCCGGCCAACGTCCAGCAATAGGTGAAGTCAGCAACCCACCACTGATCAGGACGGGTCGGTGCACCCCACTGACGCTCGATCAGATCCGGATGCCGAGGTGCCCGGTCGTCACGCTCGGTGGTCACCGTGCGGCGTCGCCCGCGGACCACTCCGACGGCTCCGCAGATCGCCATCAACCGACCGACCTGATCACGGCCAAGATCGTGACCAGCCCGTTTCATGGCGTGCCACATTTTGCGCATCCCGTAGAGGCGCCTGTTGGCCACATAGAGCCGGTGCACGGCGTTCGCGGCGTACGCCTCATCTAGAGCGGCCGTTGAGATGGTTCCGCGTTTCTTGGCGGCGTAGTAGGTGGACGGGGCGATCTTGATGCCGTGTTCGCGGAGCACGGTGCAGATCGGGTCGACCCCGAAGCGGTGGCGGTACTCGTCGATGTAGTCGACGATCACCGAAGTCGGCGGTCGACCTCCGCCGCTGCGAAAAACGCTGACGCTGTCTTGAGAATGTCGTTGGCTCTTCGTAATTCGGAGTTTTCGCGTCGCAATGCTTTCAGCTCGGCATCACGGTCCGAACCTGATTCGCTCTCGTTCGGACCGGAAGGTAAATCGTTCTTTTCGACCCAGTTCCGGATCGTGGCGGGGTTGATGTCGAGCAATGCTCCGACATGCTTGCGAGCGGCGATCTTGGTGTCGCCCTGCTCGGTCAGACGGTCCCGATACATCCGAACAGCGCGCTCACGCGTCTCGGCATCGAACTTCCTTGGTGCACCCATATCTGCATTCTCCTGGTGAGATCACAGTCTCCACCAGTCCCAGGACGGTTCA
>NZ_JAWLRY010000063.1:0-1340 GCF_033142325.1 Rhodococcus sp. IEGM 1370
TTCAGACTGCGGAAGATCTGTTTGGCACCCTCGAAACGGGTGTCGACACCGTCGGCAGCTTCGTCGAGTAGGTCCGGATCATCGAGATCACTCCTGCGAGCTGACCCTGCGCACGCCGCAAACGGTTCAATACCAATGCGATGCTTACGGTGTCACCAGTCATGTCGTTCAGTCCTTCGTTCGATGAAACTCCAGTTTACCCCTAGCGGTAAGGGTGGTCGAGGTGGCCGAAGCTGGACGGTGGCCTCGGTGCGGATGTCGCGGCCCATGGGCTGGAGAGGCCGGGTCAGTCATCGTTGCACCGAGGGGTCGGGGCCACCCGTGACCTGTCGTAGTCGCCCATTGATGGGCTATACCGGTAGGGGTATACGGAAGACCGCGTCGCCGCCGACCTCAGGTTCACTTAAGACTCGACCGCTATCGTCGGCACCACCGCACCACCGCACCGGAAGGACAACCACTGATGACACTCACCATTGGCGACACCGCCCCCGATTTCCACGCCCAAACCACCCAGGGTCCGATCAACTTCCACGAGTGGATCGGTGAAAGCTGGGCAGTTCTGTTCTCCCACCCCCGCGATTTCACGCCGGTGTGCACGACCGAACTCGGTTACATGGCCACGATCAAACCCGAATTCGACCAACGCAACACCAAGATCATCGGGTTGTCAGTCGACCCACTCGACAACCACGTCGCATGGGCCGACGACATCGCCGAAACACAAGGTACCGCGCCCAACTATCCGATGATTTCCGACAACGACTACACCATTTCGAAGGCCTACGGGATGCTACCCGCCGAAATCGCCGGCGACCCGACCAGTCACACTCCGGCCGAGATGGCGACGCTGCGCAATGTCTTCGTCATCGGCCCCGATAAGACGATCAAGTTGGTGCTCATTTACCCGATGACCACCGGCCGCAACTTCGACGAGGTGCTGCGTGTAATCGACTCGCTACAACTCACTGCCGCGCACAAGGTGGCCACCCCCGCCCAGTGGAATAGAGGTGGCGACGTGATCATTGCCGGCTCGGTCAGCGACGAGGATGCTAAAAAGATCTATCCGGATGGCTGGACTGCCCCTCGCCCCTACTTGCGCATCGTTGCCGACCCCACCCAAGGCTGAGGGCGACGCCCACGGGCATGCTGAACCGTCCTGGATCTGACGGAGACCTGGTTCGAGCCACTTGGCGGTCGGAGGTGTCGGTCGAGATTGCTGACGGTGCTCGTTCTCATAGGGGTCGCGGTGGGCCGAATATCACCAGGGACACCAGTAGTCCGGTCATCATCGTGACCGCGAACACGAGCACCCACCGCTGCGCGGGGTCGTATCCGAC
>NZ_JAWLRY010000064.1:0-1338 GCF_033142325.1 Rhodococcus sp. IEGM 1370
TGAATCACCCTAGGTTTTGTGCCGCCTCCAGTTGGGGCTGATCCTCGGTGCCGAGGCCAGAGTAGTGGAGCGTTTCGTACTCGATCGGGGGCATCTGCCCGATGCTCGAATGTAACCGTCTGTTGTTGTACCACTCGACCCAACCAGCGGTCGCGTACTCGACATCGGAGAGCGTTTTGTACGGCCCGGAATGGAAGATCGTCGTGCGGATGCACTCGGTCTTGTACAACCCGTTCGCTGATTCGGCGAGGGCATTGTCGTAGGCGTCCCCGACCGACCCGATCGATGCCGCGATCTCCTCGAGCTTGAGCCTTTCGGTCAGCATGACCGATGTGTACTGACTGCCAGCGTCCGAATGATGTATCAGCTCAGCAGCTTTCACTGCATGACCCTCCCTCTTGCGTTGCCACAGGGCCATCCGAAGCGGGATCGTCACCAGGTCCACAGTCTTCGACGTCGATGCATGCCAGGCGACGATCCTGCGGGAGAACACGTCGATGATGAACACCACGTACACCCACCCGGCCCATGTTCGGCAATATGTGAAGTCGGTGACCCACACTCGGTTCGGTTCAGCAGCGCTGAATTGCCGATTGAGCAGATCGGTGGCCCGAACACCGTCGGCCGATGCGATGGTCGTCCGGATCCCTTTGGATCGGCGAATACCGTTGTGGCACAGTACCTTCATCGCTCGGTCGACCGCGCCATAGGACACCCCGGGAAGTACGGTCCGGTCGAGATGTGCGTGCATCTTCACCCTGCCGTACAACCCTTCCGGTGTCATTTTCCGGCGGCCGGCCTCGTCGGTGTGCCACACCGCCCCGCGCACCGCATCGACGACGTGGGCGTCGGAGACAGTGCGCGCCGCGGGCTTGCGTGAACGCCATGCCCGGTAGGTTCTCGCGGCGATCTTGCAGCCCTGATCACGCAGGACACGGCAGATCGACTCGACCGCATAACCGTTGGCGCGCAACGTATCTATGAAGTTCATGATCATCGGTTGCGGGGGTCGAGTTCCCCCGCGAAGAAAGTCGTTGCGGCTTTCAGAATCGCAACATCCTCGCGGAGCTGCTTGTTCTCGGCTTTCAGTTTTTTGATCTCGGCGGATTCCTTCGAGGTAGTCCCGGTTCGAGCTCCAGCATCGACTTGGGCCTGAACTGCCCAGCGTCGTACGGTCTCGTGGCCGACCCCGACCTGCTTGGCTATCGCCTCGGCGGCCGCTGTCAACGACGCGTATTCCGCACCGTGGTCCGCGAGCAATCGCAGGGCCCTCGCACGGACCTCCGGATCGATTTTCTTGGGCATGTGCTCATCCTTCCTGACTCAGAAGGAAGCGGC
>NZ_JAWLRY010000065.1:0-1336 GCF_033142325.1 Rhodococcus sp. IEGM 1370
TGTCAAGCCCCGGGTTTTGTAGAGGGTGTTTATCTGGCGTCGGCGAGGTCGTCGACGGGCTCGGGTGGCGGTTCGACCGCGGCGTGTTGGGCTTCGTATTCGGCGGGTGGGACGTAGCCGATCTCGCCGTGGATCCGGCGGTGGTTGAACCAGTCGATGTACTCAGCGACGGCGATCTCGAGGTCGTCGATGTCCCGCCATGGCCCCTTGTGGCGGTTGCGGACGAGCTCGGCCTTGAACAGCGAGTTGAACGCCTCGGCCATCGCATTGTCGTAGGAGTCGCCGCGGGAGCCCACCGAGGCGACGAGGTCCTGTTCTTCGAGCCGCTCGGTGTAGCGCAGTGCCCGGTATTGAACGCCGCGATCGCTGTGATGGATCAATCCGCTGAGGTCGTCGCCGGCGTGGGTGCGCTGCCAGATCGCCATGTTCAACGCGTCCAAGGCCAGGTCGGTGTACAGATTCTTCGACAGCTGCCACCCGACGACCATCCGCGAGTAGACGTCGATGATGAACGCCGCGTACACCCATCCGCTGTACGTTCGCACGTAGGTGATGTCGGCGACCCACAGCTGGTTCGGGCGCTCAGCGACGAACTTGCGCTCGACCAGGTCAGCGGGGCGTTCGGTCTCGGCCTTCGGGCGGGTGGTGCGGGGCGACTTGGCTCGCTGGACCCCCTTGAGGCCTTCAGCTCGCATGAGGCGTTCGACCGTGCAGCGGGCGACCTCGTAGCCGACGCGGCCCATCTCCTTCCACATCTTCCGGGCGCCATACACGTGGTAGTTCTCCTCGTACATCGTGGTGATCGCGGCCGTGAGTTCGGCATCGCGGACAGAGCGCGCTGACGGTGGCCGGGTCTTGGCGGCGTAGTAGGACGAAGGCGCGATCGCGGTGCTGGTCTCGGACAGTGCGTCGCAGATCGGCTGGACACCGTGTTCGTCCTTGTGGCGGTCGATGAACTCGACCTTCAGCGCTGTGGACGGTCCAGCTCCGCCGCGAAAAAAGCCGACGCCTGCTTCAAGATCGTGTTCGCCCGCCGAAGCTCACGGTTCTCCTTCTCCAGCTGCGCGAGGCGAGCATCGCGATCGGCGGAGACCGACGAGGCGTCCTGGCCCTCGGCCTGGGCTTTGCGGACCCAGGTCCGTAGCGCTTCGCGGTGGACGCCAAGCTGCTCGGCGACCCGCACGATCGCACCACGCGAGCGGTCGGGGTCGGCCAGCGCTTCCAGCGCCATCCGCGTCGCTCGCTCGCGAAGCTCATCCGGGTATTTGCGAGGTGCTCCCATGATCTGGTGATCCTTCCGGGTAATCGATGTCTCCATCAAACCCGGGGCACTTCA
>NZ_JAWLRY010000066.1:0-1330 GCF_033142325.1 Rhodococcus sp. IEGM 1370
TGAATCACCCCGGCAAGTCCAGAGACTTTCTAGTTTGAGAACTCCGCGATGCGCTGAGTTCCGTGTTCACCGTAGTAGAGGGCCTCGAGTTCAGCTGGTGGGATGTCCCCGCAGTGCTCGTACAGTCTGCGGTGGTTGAACCAGTCCACCCACTCCAACGTGGCGATTTCTACGTGTTCGACCGTTCGCCACGGCCCCTGCGGCTTGATCAATTCGGTCTTGTACAGCCCGTTTATTGTCTCCGCGAGGGCGTTGTCGTAGCTGTCTCCGGTTGTTCCGATCGAGGCATCGATGCCGGCCTCGGTCAGCCGCTCGGTGAAGGCAATCGAGGTGTATTGCGAGCCGCGGTCGTGGTGGTGAATCAGTCCCGACAGGTCCGTGATGCCTTCGCGTCGTCTCGTCCAGATTGCGTGCTCGATCGCATCGAGAACCAGAGGGGTGGTCATTCTCGTCGAAGTCCTCCACCCGAGGATTCGCCGGGAGTAGGCGTCGATCACGAATGCCACGTACACCCATCCCGACCACGTCGAGACATACGTAAAGTCCGCTACCCACAACACATTTGGTCCGATCGGGTTGAACTTGCGTTGCACCAGATCCTCCGCCCGCTGCCCTTGTGGATCAGAGATGGTGGTGCGCTTCTTCTTGCCACGTCGGGCTCCTTCGAGCCCGAGTGTGCTCATCAGTCGTTCGACAGTGCAGCGGGCCACATCGATGTCCTCTCGTCGTAATTGCAGCCAGACTTTGCGTGCGCCGTAGACCGAGTAGTTCTGGTCGTGAACCCGACTGATCTCGGCCTTCAGCTGTTCATCGCGCACGGCTCGTTTCGATGCTGCGCGGCTGCGGGCCTCGTAGTAGGTGGACGGCGCGATCGGGCAGCCGTGCTCGGTGAGCACCCTGCAGATCGGCTCGACGCCGTACTCCTGTTTGTTGTTTTCGATGTAGTCGATGATCATTTGTTGTTGCGGTCGAGCTCCGCCGCGAAGAAAACCGACGCTGATTTCAGTATTTCGTTGGCGCGCTTCAGTTCTCGGTTCTCTGCACGGAGCTTCCTCATCTCCGCCGCCATCTCGCTGGTCACGCCGGGACGCTGGCCGGTATCGGTCTGAGCCTTCCGGATCCAGTTGTGCAACGTCTGCGCGGTCCCGATGCCGAGCTTGCCTGCGACCGACTCGATCGCCGCCCACTCCGAGGTGTGTTCGTGCTGTATTTCGGCGACCATCCGCACCGCACGCTCACGCAGCTCCGGCGGGTACCTCTTCTGCGATCCTGACGACATGACTCCATCCTTCCCAAAGAACGAAGTCTCCGGACACGCCGGGGTGATTCA
>NZ_JAWLRY010000067.1:0-1284 GCF_033142325.1 Rhodococcus sp. IEGM 1370
TGGCGTGTCCCCGGTGAACGGGGCCATCTTGTTTTAGAGTCTTGTTGCCCCTGACGTGGGCGGATAGGACGATGGAGAACATGGCTGGACGGAAACGGAACTCTGCCGAAGACATCGTGCGCAAGCTGCGCCGTGCGGACGAGCTGACTGCTGCGGGCAAGACGCAGGAGGAGATCGCGGCAGAACTCGAGGTGTCGGCGGCGACGTTGTACAACTGGCGTCGCCAATACGGCGGGATGGACACCGATGCTGCGAAGGAACTGAAAGAGCTTCGCGAGCAGAACGGCAAGCTCAAACGCCTGCTCGCCGAGGCGGAGCTGGAGAAGGACGCGTTGCGGGAGGTGGCGCGGGGAAAATTTTGAGCCCAGCTGACAAGCGCCGCGCCGTCGACATGCTCGTCAAAACGATGAGTGTGTCGAAACGGTTGGCGTGCAGAGCAGTTGGGCTTGCTCGTTCCACCTACGCACGAACACCGATCGCCGAGACGCCCGCGGATCCCGACGCGGCCCTGAGAGCATCGTTGCGGAAATACGCAGGCTCACACCCCCTGCACGGCTTCCGACGCGCCTGGGCGCACCTGAAGCACGATCAGGGCATAACGGTGAACAAGAAAAAGGTACACCGGCTGTGGAAGGAGGAAGGTCTGCAGGTTCGGATCTACCATCCCCGCAAACGCGCAGGCATCAGCTCGTGTCCGCAGATGGAAGCCGATGCACCGAAAGTGGTGTGGGCTATGGACTTTCAGTTCGACTCCACGGTGGATGGGAAGGCGATCAAGATCGCGTCGATGATCGACGAACACACCCGGCAGTCTCTGTTGAACATTGTGGAGCGGTCGATCACCGCGCAGCGGTTGACCGAGGAGTTGGACAAGGCGTTCGCGCTGTGGGGCGGACCGCCTCAGGTGTTGCGGATGGACAACGGTCCGGAGTTTATTTCTTCTGTGCTGCAACAGTTTTGCCGCGACCGTGTCGGTATCTCTTACATTCCGCCGGGGACGCCGTGGAACAACGGACACATCGAGTCGTTCAACAACCGCCTACGGAAAGAGTGCCTGAATCGGAACCACTGGACGAGCCTGCTCGAAGCGAGGGTGGTGATCGAGGACTTCAAAGACGACCACAACAATCGACACCGCCACTCGTCCCTGGGCTACCTCACGCCGTCCGAGTATGCTGCCCAATGCACCCACAACCACCAACCGGTCGAGGGTTGCGAGATCGACTGAAATCAATCACACCGTGGCTCTAGAACACGGTGGTCCGACTATCGGGGACCTGCCAG
>NZ_JAWLRY010000068.1:0-1110 GCF_033142325.1 Rhodococcus sp. IEGM 1370
GTGGCCACCACCACGAAGGGATAGCCATGTCCAGCATGACCGACAATCCACCCGATGTCAGCACCACCGTCTTCGTAGGTGTCGACACCCACAAGAGCACCCACCATGCCGCGATCGTCGATTACCTCGGACGCGAGGTCGGCGACCGAGAGTTCCCCACCACTGCCGCCGGCCACGCGGATCTGATCGCGTGGATCACCGCGGCCGGGACCGTGGAGCGTATCGGTGTCGAAGGCACCGGCAGTTACGGATCGACACTGTCCACTGCGCTACGCGCACAAGATCTCGAAGTAGTCGATGTCGACCGCCCCGACCGACGCTCTCGACGGTTCCAGGGGAAATCGGACCCCCTCGACGCCCGCTCTGCCGCGCGGGCGGCTCTGACCGGAAATGCGACCACAATTCCCAAGTCCCACGACGGCACCGTCGAAGCAATTCGCTTCCTGCACAACGCCCGTCACTCCGCAGTCAAAGCCCGAGCCGAAGCGATCACCCAACTGAAATCGATGATCGTCAACGCCCCCGACCCGATCCGGACTGACCTCCGCCAGCTCACCGACGCCAAATTGTTCGCTGCGTGCGCATCCCTGCCACCCGCAGCCAGGCGTCCCGTCGATCTCGATTCCGCCGTAGGTGCAGCGTTGCGGTCGGTGGCCCTGCGGATACAGGACCTCACTGCCGAGGAGCGGATCCTCGCCATCCAGATCGAAGCACTCGTCGCTGCACACGCACCGCACCTGCTGGCACGGTTCGGAGTCGGTGCCAGCACCGCCGCGCAGCTGTTGATCACTGTCGGCGACAATCCCGAACGAGTCACCTCCGAGGGATCCTTCGCCCGCCTGTGCGGTGTCGCCCCGATCCCCGCGTCCTCTGGGAAAACACAACGACACCGCCTCGACCGTGGAGGCGACCGCCAAGCAAACCGGGCGCTCTACACCATCGCCATCACCCGGCTACGCAGCGACGAACGAACCCAGCAATACCGAGACCGGCGCCTCGCGGAAGGAAAAACCCCACGCGAAATCACCCGATGCCTCAAACGCGCCATCGCCCGCGAAATATTCGGCCTACTGAAGCCCACACCCAGCCCTTGACAGACATAGGAGCATC
>NZ_JAWLRY010000069.1:0-1081 GCF_033142325.1 Rhodococcus sp. IEGM 1370
CCGGACCTACTCGACGAAGCTGCCGACGGTGTCGACACCCGTTTCGAGGGTGCCAAACAGATCTTCCGCAGTCTGAAGCGGTCGTTCGTCACGCAGCCAGATCATATCCAGGTCTTTCCGGGTCACGGTTCGGGCAGTGCCTGCGGAAAAGCTCTCGGCGCGTTGCCGTCGACCAGCGTCGGCTACGAACGTCGTTTCGCTTGGTGGGCCGGGTATGTCGAGCGCGACGACGAGCAGGGCTTCGTCGATGAGATGCTCGACGGCCAACCGGATGCACACGCCTACTTCGGCCGGATGAAGCGTCAGAACAAGCAGGGCCCGGTCGTTCTCGGGCCACTCTCTCCACTGCACGAGTACGACTCCACCGAATTGGCACGCGCCCTCGACTCCGACGAGGTCGTCCTCCTCGACACCCGCGGCCAATATGAGGTGCACGCCGGCGCTGTCCCCGGAGCGCTCAACATCCCCGGTATCGGCAAGGCAGCCTCGTTCGGTGCCTGGGTCTACGACCCCGAACGAGAGGACACTCCACTGGTGGTGCTTGCCGAGGACCGCGCCGTCGCCGACGAGCTACGTGATCACCTGCTGCGGGTCGGCATCGATACGGTGACCGGGTACGTCACAAGTCTACGAGGATTTCCCATGACGACACCCGAGACGATCGGTGCGGACGAGCTGGATTCGTTCGACTCGGCAATGGTGCTGGACGTGCGCAACAAAACCGAACACGCCGACGGCCACATACCTGGCTCCGAACAGCTCAGCGGTGGGCGATTGCTGTGGAACCTCGACGGACTGCCCACGGGCGGTCCGATCGTGACCTACTGCCAGAGCGGCGTCCGTAACGCGGTCGCAGCCAGCGCCCTGCGTCGCGCCGGCTACCGAGTTGTCGAACTCGAGGGCAGCTACGCCGCCTGGTCCGCACGCAACCTCGAAACAGTCTGATCGAACACGCCCGAATCGGAGGCGGTCGTGCAGTCCGCCCCCGGTTTGGTCCTGTGCTCGCCCTGTCGGCTCGCTGCGCCACCGACGGTGAGCAGACCCCAGACCGAGCAGGACCCCGGGCGACACTCCTGATCCG
>NZ_JAWLRY010000006.1:0-228140 GCF_033142325.1 Rhodococcus sp. IEGM 1370
GCCGCCCCTGCACACCACAACCGCCCGCAACAGTCGGAATCAACAACAACCGACTCCAGACAGCTTGACATTGAGCGTTTTTCCGCAAACGCGCGCGCGTTCGCCATACGCGCGCGAATTCGACACCGATCCGTTGACGATTCCGAACGCGTCTGACAATTCCGCGCGCATCTGTTCCTGCGCGCAACTCGCCGACTCACGTGAGCCCGCGGGCCGCCAGAATTGCCGCTTCACGGTCTGCCGAGAGCCCGTCTGGACGTCGATCACTCCTCATCGGCGATCGACCTGTCAGCGATTGCAGCCACGTCCACGTGTCCGCGACGGTCTCCTGAATCGGTCGCGTCCGAAGCCCCACGGCGAATGCCTTCGATACGTCGGATGCATGCAGCGAATCATGATCCGCGCCCGGCGGAATCCAGATCGGGAGCTCCGTCCACGGCTGCACACCTGCAGTGCGGAGCACGTCCGGCTCCACCCAGCACAAGCGTGCGTCGGACCGGGTGGCGGCGATGCAGCACTGCAGAAGCTCGCCGATCGTGGCGTGACCCGGCCGACTCACCACGTCGAATGCCCCGCCGAGACCCCGGGCGGCAGCGTCCAGACTCCAAGCGACCAGATCACGGCCATCGATGTACTGCAGTGCCAGATCGACCGGACCGGGCGCAAGCACAGCCCCGGCGTGCTCGATTCTGTTCAGCCACCAGGGAAGTCGACCGATATTTTCGTAGGGTCCCAGGATCAGACCGGCACGAACCAGCAACGCATCAGTACCGAAGCCGGCGACTACGGCCTGCTCGCCGCCGAGCTTGCATCGCGCATAGTCCTCGCCAGGTCCCTGCACCGTCGGCCAGGTCTCGGTAGCTCCCGCTTGCGGGGCGTCGTACACCGAACAGCTGGAGACATACACGTAGCTACCGACTCGACCGGCGAGCAGCGCCGCCGACTGTGCCACCACGTCCGGTTCCCACGACCAGGTGTCGAAGGCTATGTCCCAGTTACCTTCTCGGGTCTCATTCAGTCCGTTGGGCGAGCGTCTGTCTCCCCGAAGTTGCGTGACACGAGGATCCGACGCGGTTGTGCCGCGATTGAGTACTGTGACGTCCCACTGCAGATCGAGAGCATGTTCGACGGCAGTTCGCCCCACGAAGTCGCTGCCACCGAGGACCAATAGCTTCATGAATCCAGTGTGCCGGTGAGCAGTCCGTCCGTTCTGCCGAACGCCCGGTTCGGATCTCTGCTGACAGCAGAGCGGCTCGGGCTACACAGGAAGCTTGCTGTGTCCCGTCTCCTTGATGGTCAGTACCGTCGCTACACCGATGACGCACACGCCCATGACCCAGTACGCCGGTGACATGGCATTGCCGGTCGATTCGACCAATTGTGCTGCAACGTAGGGGGCAGTTCCGCCTGCCGCGATCGTTCCGATGTTGAAGCCCAACGACACTCCGGTGTAGCGAACTGCCCGAGGAAAGAGTTCGGTGAACAGCGGGAAAGCCGGGACCTGCACCACACCGTTGAGCACCATGTAGACGAAGTAGACGACGCCGACGACGAGAATGCTCGACGTGGCACCGAGAATCATGAACACCGGCAGCGCAATGATCACGTAGGCCACATAGCCGAACAGCAGCACCGGTTTGCGGCCGAATCTGTCGGTGAGCATCCCACTCAGCGGGAATGTGGCGCAGGCCAATGCAATTGCCACAGCCGACGTCCAGTACACCGAGTCTTTCGAGAAGCCGAGGTCGTTGATCAGATACACGCTGAAGTAGGTCAGTCCGATGTACCCGGATCCGTTCATGGCGATCGCAATGCCGACGACGCGGAGCACCGACCACGGTTGCTTCTTCACCACGTCGCTCAACGGGCTCTTGGCGACCTCGTTCTTGGCTGCCATTTCCTCGAACTCCGGGCTGTCCTCGAGCTTGAGCCGCACACGGAGGCATACGAAGGCCAGGGGCAGAGCCAGCAGGAACGGGATGCGCCATCCCCACGACGACATTTGTTCGTCGGTCGTGATCAGAGCCACGAGCCCGACGACGGCTGCGGCGACGGCGAAGCCGAGAGTCGATCCCACCGGCGTGAAGGACCCGAAGAATCCCCGACGGTTCGGCGGTGCCGACTCGGCAATGTAGGTTGCGGCACCGCCGATCTCACCACCTGCCGAGAATCCCTGGGCGAGCCTGATGATGACCAGCAGAACGGGGGCCAGCACCCCGACACTCGAGTGCGTCGGCAGCAGTCCGAGAATGCCGCAGGCAACACCCATGCACACCACGGTGATGACGAGGGCGTGCCGACGACCCTTGCGGTCTCCGAGCCGACCGAAGAAGATTCCGCCGAGCGGACGGGCGACATAGGCGACGCCGAACACGGCCAGGGTCGCGAGAATCGACACGCCTGGGCTGGTGGATGGGAAGAACAGCGGTGCGATGATGACGGCGAGGAAGCCGTAGACCGCGAAGTCGTAGTACTCGATGAGCGTACCGACACCTCCGGCCAGCGCAGCTCGACGCGCGGTCGTGGTGTCCGCCTTGGGCGGTGCAACTCCTGCGCGGGAGTGTTCGGTGTTCGTCATCGCGCTGATCCTTCTGTGAGTGGTTGCTTGCTTCGGTGTTCGGAGAGAAGAAGTTCGTACGAACCGCCCGCTTCGATGACGGCGACGGTTCGGGCATTCGGTGGATGGCCGGTGATCGTGGTGCCGTCCTGCTTCGACACCTCGGCCCGACGCCAGTCGAGTCTGACATCGTCGCCAACGGCCACCGCGTCGGATATCCCGGGAACGGTGATCAGGGGCATACCGTTGAAGGTCTCTCCACGCCAGAATCCAGGCGAGAACGATTCCGCCACAACGCCGCTGATGCCCAGGTTGCGCAGCGCGACCATCGGCGGATAGTGCGGATGTCCGTAGCCGAAGTTCCGCCCACCGACGATGATGTCTCCGGGTCGAACTCGATCCACGAATTCCGGGTCGTACGCCGCCATGCAGACCGACCTCAAATGATCGGGGTCGTAGGACTTGATGTTCGCAACGCCCACGACCAGGTCGATATCGAAGTCGTCACCGAATATCCACGCGACCGCACCGTCGATGACGTCGGGCGGGGGCGGGTAGGCGCTCACGACCCCACCTGCGCGATCGTCCCGGCGAGGGCGCTGGCCGCGACGGTGAAGGGCGAACCCATGTAGATGTTGGCGTCGGAGCTACCCATTCGCCCGGAGATGTTGAGCACCCCGGTGGAGATACAGTTCTCGCCGGCCGCGAGGGGCTTCTGGTATCCGAAGCAGAAGTCGCAGCTCGACACCGCGATGTGTGCACCAGCTGACCGCAGGATGTCCAGCAGCCCTTCGCTTTCGGCTTGATCATGCACCTTCTGGGAGGTCGGTACCACGTTCAACTCGACGCCGGGGGCGACAGTCCGCCCGTCGAGCACCAGTGCAGCAGCGCGCAGGTCCTCGATGCGGCCGCTGGCGCAGGATCCGATGAACGCCTTCGTGATCGGGATTCCGGCCAGATCGGCAGCGGTATGGGTGTTGGCTGCGCGAGCCGAACCGGGTTGCACCACCTGCGGAACGATGGTCGACAGGTCGATGGTGTGGTGCGCCGCGTAAGTGGCACCCTCGTCGGGGAGCACGGGGGTGAACGCCTGCCGGGCGACGTCGTGGGCGTAGGCGAGCGACAGTTCGTCGGGTTCGAAGATCGCCGAGACCGCGCCGGTGAACATCGCCATTCCGCACAAACCCTGGCGGTGGTCGATCTTCATGGACCGCGCTCCTGGACCACCGAACTCCATCACCTGGTGGGCACACCCGTCGGCACCGACCAGATCGATGATCGTGTGAACGAGATCGCGACTGTCGACGCCGGCACCGAACTCACCCACGAGGTCGAACCGTGTGGTGGCCGGGATGTCGACGTACAGCTGTCCCGTCACCCAGGCCTCGATCAGATCGCGCCTGATGCCCCATCCGAGAGCACCGAAGGCACCGATTCCGCTGATGTGCCCGTCGAAGTGGACGAGAAAGTCTCCTGGCGTCGCGAGTCCGAGTTCGGCTGTGAGCTGGTGGCCGATGCCTCGGCCCTCGTGCAGCTCGATGCCGTAGAACTCGCACCAGTCTCGCGTGACCTGATGCACCTCTTGCTCTTTGGCGTTCTTCTTGGTGAGCATGTGGTCGATGAAGACGACGTAGCGAGATGGGTCGTCGAGTTCGGTGATGCCGAAGTCCTCGCGCATCTGCCGGAACATCACGTCGGTGTAGCCGGGGAAATCGTAGGCAATCATGCGAGCGGGCCGAACTGCGTGATTCTCTCCGGCGTGCACCACATCGGCATCACAGGTTCGGCCGAGGATCTTCTCGACCATCGTCAATGCGTCGGAGCTCATACCGATCACGCCTTCGCGTCGGCGGGAAGGTACTTGCGTTGTGCTGCTTCCACTTCCGGGAAGCCGATGAGATCGACGAACTCGTGGTGCTGCAACGCGTCGGCGCTCACGTCGGCCGGCGCTTCACCTCCGGCCAATCGGCGCAGAGCCTCACGAGCTGCTCCGGTGGCGGCCATCAGCACCTGGGTGGGCAGCAGGGCGAGTCGAACGCCGATCTGCTGCAACACGTCCGGTGTGAACTCACGCTCGGTCCAGGTCGACGCGGTCAGCGTCGCCATCAGCGGAACGCCTACAGCGTCGTGACAGCGAGCCCACTCGTCGGCGGTCTCGAAGGTCTTCGTGACGGGCATGATCATGTCGGCACCGGCGTCGACGTATGCAGTAGCGCGTCGGATCGCGTCGTCGCCACGAGCATCGGTGCGGGCGATCATCAGGACGTGCTCCGGCAGCGAATCCCGGACGGCTCGAACCTTGCCCGACGCTTCCTCGATGCTGATGAGGTCCACCGGCTCGCCAACGCAGATCGGGCACTTCTTGGGTGAGAGCTGGTCTTCCATGAAGACGCCCTGCACGCCCGCGGCAGCGAATCGGCCCGCGGTCCGCGCCGCGTTGACGGCGTTGCCGTAGCCGGTGTCGATGTCCGCGACGAGCGGGAGGGAGGACGCTTCGCCGATCGTGCGCACCGCCTGGAGGTTCTCGGTCATCGTGTAGAGCTCCGCGTCGGGCAGCCCGAGGGCCGCCGACACGGCGAACCCGGATGCACACAGGGCCGAGAACCCGGCCTGTTCGGCCAGCTTCGCCGTCAAGCCGTCCCACACGCCCGGGGCGTACACGAGGCCCTGTTCGGTCAGATCTCTGAGTGTCGCGGTCATGAGCACCATCCATTTCGTATTGCGGAACGCATTCCGAAACTAGAGTGGTGGCGATCACAAGTCAAGGGGGGTTCGTAGGATGGCGGCAGCACTTCCCAGTCCGATCGAAGGAGCACACGTGGCATCGCCCACCGAGTCCGACGACCACGCCGGCCGCGACATCGTGGGCGCGGTGGTCAAGGCCTGCACGCTGCTCGATCATTTCGATACGACGCACCCCGTGTGGACGCTCAACGAGCTGACGACGGCAAGTCGAATGAACAAGACGACAGTGCACAGACTGATGACCACACTGATCCACGCCGGCTGGGTGGACCGGACGGCCGAGGGCTCGTATCGAATCGGCATGCCCGTGTTCGAGATCGGGTCGTCGGCATTGACCCAACTCGACATCCGCGGTGCGGCACAACCGTACCTGTCGGAGATTGCGGAAAAGTTCGGCGACACTGCGTATCTCATGGTTCCCGCAGACGAGGGAGCCGTTTGCATCGATCGCCATGAAGGGAGCAATCCCCTTGTGGTCGCGGGTATTTCCATCGGTTCGGTTCTCCCGTATCACGCCACCGCAGGCCCGATGGCCATGCTGGCGTTCTCAGCTCGGACTCGCGACCGCTGGCTCACCCAGGATCTACCTGCCTTCACGGATCGAACACCGACGGCGCCGGACGAGTTGCTGACACGCCTCGAACAGATCCGATCGAAGGGGTACGCATTGAGCAATTCGGACTACCTCACCGGCGTCGCGGCCGTCGGCGCACCGATACTCGGACGGGACGCCGCGGTCGTTGCGTCGATCAGCGTAGGCGGCCGAGCGGAGACATTCGAGGGCGATGCCCTCAGCGCAAAGGTCGCGACGATTCTGGCCGCCGCGAAGAGTTTGTCTCGGGTTGCAGAGGCCCTACCTGCGCCAGGAGGAGAACATTGAACTATCCGCGTATCTATGAGCTGCGCTAGAGAGCCGAATACTCATCTACCGATTCGTTCGATCAGTTTCATTGCGTCGAAGGGTGCGTGGCCCTTGATGTCGTTGTCGAAGTACACGTGGACGTCTCTGCCGGTTGACGTCCAGTCCGAGATCTTCGCGGCCCATCGATCGAGCGCCGCATCCGTGTAGCCGCTGGCGTACAGCTCCTCGTCGCCGTGCAGGCGGGCGTACATGAAATCGGCTGTGGGGGTGTCGACGTACGGGTACTTACCGGCGGTGTCGGCGACGACGAACGCAATATCGTTCTCTCGCAGCAACTCCACTGCCGCGTCCGAGGCGAAACTCTGATGCCGCGCTTCCACACAGTGCCGAAGCGGCCGCGACGACGAAGCAGGCAACAACACACGATCCTCGGCCAATTTGTCGTCCCTCATGCCCGCCAACGAGACTGCGGCAGAGACCGTTCGGGGCAACATGGCGAAGAAATCCGACATCTTCTGCGCGTCGAATTCGAGGTTCGGCGGCAACTGCCACAGGAACGGGCCGAGCTTGTCGCCCAGCGTCAGTACCCCGGTGGCGAAGAAGTTCGCGAGTGCCGCCTCGACCCCGACGAGCCGCTTGATGTGGGTGACGTACCGACCACCCTTGATGGAGAACACGAAGTCGTCCGGCGTCTCGTCGTGCCACTTGGTGAAGCTCGACGGCTTCTGCATCGCATAGAACGTGCCGTTGATCTCGATCGATGTCAGATGTTCCGACGCGTACCCGAGTTCCTTGCGATGCGCCAAGCCCGCCGGATAGAAATCTCCTCGCCAGGGCGCATACGTCCAACCGGAGATGCCGATCAGAACTCGGGGTCGATGCGACGCGGGCATGAGCAGACTGTAGACGGCCGCACAGGCAGGCACCGCTGGCCGTGATTGCCAACTAGCTGGCACCACCATCGCCACCGGACCATAATCGGTCTCTATGCGGTCGGGTGGACGAGCGGTGGTGCTGACGCTGGTCGCTGCCGGTGTGTGGCTCTTCGCGACGCCGTCGCTCGATCCCGGAACCGCGGACTTCGTCGCAACTCCGGCACCGGCCGTCGCACCCGTCGTCGAACCGCCACCCCTGACGCTCGAAGAGCTCACAGCTCGCGTCGATCCCACCGTCGTCACCTTGTCGGCGTCCGCAGGATTCTCCGGGGTCGCGGGCACGGGCTTCGTCGTCGCCCCCGACGGAATCGTGCTCACCAACTTCCACGTCGTCGAGAACGCCACCGACATCAGCGCAGTGCACATGGGCAACGGACTCATCTACGACGCCACCGTGTTGGGTTACGACAAATCTCGTGACGTGGCGGTCGTGCAGTTGATCACCGCGGCCGACCTGCCGGTGGTCGAGCTTGCCCCGGACCCGCTTCCCGAGGTGGGTGATGCGGTGACCGCCGTCGGGAATGCCTCGGGTGCAGGGGTATTGGTTCCGGCACCGGGAGCGGTGACCGCCCTCGATCAGCAGGTGCGTACGCGCAGTTCGGTGGACGGTTCGGGAAATACGTTGGAGCGAATGATTCGCGTCGATGCCGATGTGCGAGCGGGGGATTCGGGCGGGCCCCTCTTCGATGCCTGGGGCCGAGTGGTGGGCGTGAACACCGCGGGGTTGTCGGACGAGGCGCGCAACGGCACCGAGTTCTCGCCGCCGCAGGCACCCGAGGCGTATGCCGTCCCCATCTCCGAGGCGGTCTCGGTACTCGACCAGGTCCTCGCGGGCCAGTCCGGTGGCACCGTGCATGTGGGTCCCACACCGTATTTCGGAGTGTCGGTGCGCGATGTGTCAGTCTTCGAGAACAAGCCGGCGATCGGGGCGGGGGTGGTATCGGTGACGTTCGATTCCCCGGCGGAGGTCCTGGGACTGTCCGCGGGGGACATCATCGTGACGTTCGACGGCGCGGAGATCGGATCCTCATCGGACCTGTCGGAGGCGCTGCTCGGACGTCGCCCCGGCGAGCCCGCCGTCGTCGAATGGGTCGATGACGCAGGCGTAACCAGCTCCGGCACAATCACACTCGCCGCGGGAATGCCGACAGCCTGAGGGTCAGTCCTGCAGCACCGACAACACATTGCCCGCCGGGTCGGTGAACCAGGCGATCAGCGGTCCGCCATGGCGAAAGATTCCCTTGTCGTCGGTACCCATGGCAGGAGTGGAGCCTGCGGAACGACCCTGTATGTCCGGATACTGCTCGAACACAACTCCTTTGGCGATCAAGGCGTCGACAGCGCTCTCGATATCGGCCACCGGAAAGTTCAGGATGGTGTACTGCGCGGGTACGTGCCCGGGACGCGGATAGATCAGCACGATCGTCCCGGTCCCCAGGTGCAGCTCGAGCATGCCCATCTCGTTCTCGGTGACCGTCAGTCCGAGCGTCTCGGCATAGAACGTGCGCGCCGCCTGCAGGTCGTTTACGCCGAATCCGGAGAACGGCTGCCTGGTCAGCTCCAAGGATGTCATCGTCGAATTATCGCGCTCCGGCACATGCCACGGGCCGATATCCGAGTAGCGTGGATCTCGTGACTATTCGCCTCGGTTACCAGATGCCCAACTTCAGCTACGACGGTTCGGTCGCAGAGCTCTTTCCCCAGGTCATCGCGCAGGCGCGCGAGGCCGAAGCGGCCGGGTTCGACACCGCATTCGTGATGGATCACTTCTACCAACTTCCCGGGATCGGCAAGCCCGACGAGCCCATGCTCGAGGCCTACTCTGCGCTGTCCGCGCTCGCGACGGCCACCGACACCATCCAGCTCTCCGCGCTGGTCACCGGCAACACCTACCGCAACCCGGCGATCCTCGCCAAGACCGTCACCACGTTGGACGTCGTCAGCGGCGGTCGCGCGATCCTCGGGATCGGAGCCGGCTGGTACGAACTCGAGCACCAGAGCTTCGGACTCGAGTTCGGCACGTTCACCGACCGTTTCGAGCGACTCGACGAGGCACTGCAGATCATCGAACCGATGCTCCGCGGCCAGCGTCCCACGTTCGACGGTCTCTGGTACCAGGTCGAGAACGCGATGAACGAGCCCCGCATCCGCGACGACCTGCCGATCATGCTCGGCGGCGGTGGCGAGAAGAAGACGTTCGGCTTGGCCGCACAGTTCGCCGATCACCTCAACATCATCTGCGACGCAAACGAATTGCCGCGCAAGATGGCTGCCGTCCAGGCCCGTTGCGAGGAGGTCGATCGCGACCCCAAGGACCTCGAGACGAGTTTCCTCGCGTTCGTCATCGTCGACGAGGACGGCGACAAGGCCAAGGAACTGCAGCGTGAGTTCGTGCTCAAGCAGGGCCTCGACCTGACGAACCTGTCCGAGGAGGACGCGGCGAAGGCCACCGATCGGCACTTCTGCGGAACCCCCGACGACGTGGCCGAGCAGGTGCAGAAGCGCGTCCTCGATCAGGGCGTCGACGGCATCATCATCAACCTGATCACCAACGGACACCAGCCGGGAGCCGTCGAACTGGCAGGTAAAGCTCTGAAGCCGCTCGTCTAGAATTTTGCTCCAGCAGTAGCCGCGGGGGCGCGTGCGGTGGCATAGTTCCCCCGTGGCTCAGCTGAGGATGAACGGGCACCGTGTCTTGGTCGCCGACCTGACCGGCGACTCCCTGCGCGCGATGTCGGGCTCGATGGTGGCGTACGAGGGCGATGTCGCCTTCAAGAGCGCCGGCATGGGCGGTGGCGGCGGTTTCCGCGCCGCGCTCAAACAGAAGGTGACCGGCGAATCGCTGTCGCTGATGGACGTGTCCGGCAAGGGCACCGTCTACTTCGCCGTCGACGCTCAGGACATCACCCTCGTCGAGGTCCAGGGCGACAACCTGCACGTAGAGTCGTCCCAATTGCTGGCTCTCACAGGGCAACTGAAGACCGACATCAAATTCTCCGGCTTGCGCGGTGCCGGTTCCGGCCAGGGACTGTTCACCACCGTCGTCAGCGGGTCCGGCACCGTGGCATTGCTGTCCAAAGGTGGGCCGATCATCGCCCTCGCCGTCGATCCGCAGTACCCACTCGTCGTCGATCCCGACGCGTTCGTCGCCCATCGCGGCCAACTGAACCAGAGCTTCGTCACCGACGTCACGTGGCGCTCCGCCATCGGCGGCGGCAGCGGCGAGGCGTTCTCCCTCCGCTTCGACGGCCAGGGCGTCGTCTACATCCAACCCGAGGAGCGCTGACGTGCCACTCGAACTGGTCAACAGCAAAGTAGTGAAATCCGTTCTAACACCCAATCAGAACGTGCTCGCGCGTCGAGGATCGATGCTCTACTACACCGGCGACGTTCGGTTCATTCCGCACTCGATGGGTGGCGGCGCGGGTGCCATGCCGGGCATGGGCGGCGTCGCCGGGATGGCCGGACGGATGATGGCAGGCGAGCACGTGGCGATGATGGCCGCAGAGGGGCAGGGCGAAGTCTTCTACGGTCACGCCGGGTTGTACATCGAGGTGATCCATCTCGACGGTTCGTCGATGCTCACCGTCGAAGCCGATCGGCTCCTGGTGCACGACGGCTACCTCCAGAGTTCCATCGTGGCTCTGACCTCGCAGGGCGGTGTCCGCGGAGCAGTGCGCGGTGCGATGACCGGGCAAGGCTTGTTCACGACACAGCTGACCGGCCAGGGCAGCGTCGCGGTTCTCTCGCACGGGGGCGCGACTCCGCTGCAGATCGGACCGGATCACCCCCAGGTGGTGGTCGATCCGCAGGCGTACGTCTGCCACATCGGCAACATCAACGTCGACGTCTCTGCGAACGTCGGGTGGCGCGACGCCGTCGGCAAGGGCAGTGGCGAGGCGATCCAATTGAAGATGACCGGCATGGGCACCGTATGGGTGCAGGCGTCCGAGCAGAAGTTCTAGGGAGCACTGTCGTGGAAATACACACCCCGTACACCCTCCCGGTCAACGACAACGTTCCCGGCAACGACTATGCGTTCTGCGTCGAACTCGCAGGCCAGCCTTGGTTCACGTCGAAGGGCGCGATGATCGCGTACTACGGCAACGTTCGATTCGAGCCGCTCGGGCAGACGTCCATGCCCGCCATCGTCGCGGCGCGGTTCTCGTCTCCGCTGTACTCGAACGACTGGGTACTCGCGCAGGGTCAGGGCAAGCTGATCCTCGGCGATCGCGGTTTCAACATCAACAGCTATGACCTCGACGACGGCAACCTCACCATCCGGGCCGCGAATCTCCTTGCCTTCGAGCCGACTCTGGATCTCAAGCAGTCCATCGTCCCGGGATTCCTGACGCTGCTGGGCACCGGCAAGTTCCTGGCCTCGTCCAACGGCCCCGTCATGTTCGCCGAGCCGCCGCTGCGTATCGACCCGGAAGCCCTTGTCGGATGGGCGGATTGCCCCTCGCCGTCGCATCACTTCGACGCCGACTGGATGCAGAACTTCCTCGGTGCAGCCCGCGGATTCCTCGGGGCGAACAGCGGCGAGGAGCGTCAGTTCGACTTCACCGGGGCCGGCACTGTGCTGATCCAGTCCAGCGAGAAGGTGCTCGACGATTCACACCTGCTGCGGTACGTCGAGTCGCAGACGGTCTCGCTCGGCCAGAACTCGCTGCGGGCGCTGCACAACACCATCGGGGCTCGGCTACAGCAATAGCCGCCTAGCAGCACCTCGACGGTGGACACGGCAGCTGTTCGGCGAGAACGCGCATACTGGAGTTTCACCTTCAGGAGGTACAGCCATGGCCAACCAAGGACCGTTCGGATTCGGATCCGACGACTTCGACAAGTTCGCCCGTGAGGCAACCGAGGGACTACGCGAGGTGGTCGGATCGCTGTTCGCCTCCAACGCCGGGGCACCCAAAGCTCCGCCGGAACCCGAAACCACAGGTCAGAAGGGGGACGGAGTCTGGGCGATCTACAGCGTCGACGACGCCGGATCACCCCAGATCGACCAGCTCTACGCCACCGAACTCGATGCCCTGCGTGCGCACAAGGACAACACCGACCCGCGCCGACGCGTCCGCTTCCTGCCCTACGGCGTGAGCGTCAGCGTTCTGGAGGACTGAATCGGGTGCACTGGACCGCGCTCAGCGCGGCTGGCTGCACCGGATTCACGCATGCTCGACTCGGACCGCGGCTATACCCGGACCTCACCGGTACCGATCGGTGCCGCAAACCGCGATGCAGGACTGCGAGTCGGTCTCGAACAGAAGGTTCGCAGGTTTCTCGATGCGTTTGCTGCGCCGCGCCCGAAAAGTGCCAAACGGTCTATTTTGAGGCAGACTCTGATGCGAACGATGCCACTCGACGACGAGGACCCTTCATGCGAACGACATTGCGCACCTTGGCCATTGCATCAGCTTGCACCACCCTCGCCCTCGTTGCACCCGCGTCGGCGCTCGCGGCCGAGCCCGAGGACATCAGATTCTCGTTCGCGGTCGACGGAACCAGCGTGACCAATACAATCACCAATTCCTCGGGCACGGTTATCGGCTGCGGGACATCGCTCGCACCTGCGCCGAACGGAGTTCTTCCTCCGGTTCTCGAAGTGATCGGCAACGGTCAGTCCCTGTACACCAACGGAGACACCCAGCCGGGTTCGACGGTCCAGACGATTACCGACGTCCCGGCCGGCTCCTATGTCGCGCTGGCGTCGTGCACTTCCGTCGATGGGGACACCACCACCGCATGGATCTCGGATTACCCCGGACTCGACGAATTTCTGAACGGGCTCCCCTGGACTTCACACAAGGTGGAGCAGTCCTCCACAGTTGTCACCGTCGAGCCGAGTACGCCGACCCCCGATCTCGGATCTTTGCTGGACAGCGGTAGCGCCAACTGAATCACCCGAGAAACGCCTCTACCGCATCGGCCGCCTGGTCGACGCCACCGTGTGCTCGCACCTGGGCACTCATTGCCGCTGCGCGCGGTGTCAATTGGCGAGCTTGGGCAACTGCGTCGACCAGGCTCGAAGCCGTGACCTTCTCGAATTCCAGGTGCACGCCGACGCCGAGTTCGGCGAGCATCGCCGCATTGCCGAATTGATCGACGGCCTGGGGGATGGCCACGGTCGGGACACCGAACCACAGCGCCTCGGTACAACCACCCATCCCGGCGTGAGTGACGAAAACGGTCGCAGCATCGAGCACCGCGAGCTGCGGAACATGTTCGTGTACCTGGACATTCGCTGGTAGCTCACCGAGCACGGCCGGGTCGACGCGTCGGCCGATGGAGATCACCACGTGCCAGTCGGTGTTCGCGAAGGTCTCGATGCACAGTCGGTAGAACTCGGGTCGCTCGTTGTAGCCCGTACCGAAGGAGATGTACAGGATCGGCGCGTCGGGTGCCGTCCAGCTGCGGTCCTGCAGGCGTACCGGATCGAGGCACGGCCCGACGAACCGCACCGAATCCGGTACCCGATCCGCGTTGGGCTGCATCACTTTCGGGATGAGCGACAGACAGTGCTGCGGGTAGGTGATCCATTCCCAGGGATCAGCGTCGATGTCGTTGTCTCGCAACCAAGCCGTGTACGAAGCGTGGTATTGCAGGCCACCAGCGGATTCACGCATCGGCGTCAGTACATCGGAAAGATCCTCGGCGTATCCATCCCACGCCACGTACGTCGGCGAGAGCTGTACTGCCGTCACCCCGTAGCGCACCCCGAGGACGGGTGCCGTCATTCCGCCGATGTCGTACAGAAACAGATCCGGCTGATCGTCGTCGTAGAACGCGGTGAGCACCGGATACGACGCGATCGCCTCGTCGAGGAAGACCTGCATCGCCGCGGCCGGATCATCCGGCCATGACGCCTCTCCGTCGGGAAGTATCGAGGTGAACGGCACCACCTCGACGCCCGCGGGTTCGACCACGTGTCGCAGAGAATCACCGACGGCATAGGTGACGCGATGCCCGCGCCGCACCAGCTCGGCAATGACGGCCAGCGATGGATAGATGTGGCTGGGAGCTGTCGTGCCGATCATGGCGATGTGCATGATCCCCACCGTAGGGCGCATCACACACTGCGAGCTAGCGAATTTCGTTGGCGATCAGATCCAGCAGGCCGGGAAATCGATCGTTCAGCTCCTGCCGTCGCAGCGTCACTTTGCGACTGTTGCCGCGGTCGACCTGGAACACCAGACCTGCCTCGCGCAGCACCCGAAAGTGATGCGTCAGAGTCGATTTGGTTACACCGAGTTCGAACGACATGCACGTTCGCTCGGCACCGTCGTCGTCGCCGACGAGTTCGGTGACCACCTTGCGGCGCAGCGGATCCGCCAGTGCAGACATCACCGCACCGAGCTGCATTTCCTCGGGCTCTGGATGCCCGTTCTCGTCCGCCATGAGCTCCTCCCACATCAAGGTACGACTTGCATCATACCTTCAAACCTGTTCTAGTACGAAAAGTATCGTACCTAGTCGCAGGGGGATTCATGAGAACAGTTCTGCCGGTCGTACTCACAGCTCAGTTCGTCGTTCCGATGTCCATCTCGGGCACCGCCATCGCGCTTCCGGTCATCGCAGCCGATCTCGGCTCCGACCCGGCACCGCTGCAATGGGTCGTCAACGGCTTCAACGTTGCCTTCGCGTTGTTCACTGTCGTCTGGGGAGCTGTGTCGGATCGCATCGGCCATCGCACCTCGTTCCGCATCGGCGTCATGCTCACGGCCGCGGCCAGCCTGGCCAGTGCACTGGCACCCTCCCTGCTCCTGCTCGACGCCGCGAGAGTGCTCGCAGGCATCGGTGCCGCAGCAGTACTGGTGGGATCCACGTCAATTCTCTCGCTGTATTTTCACGGGAAGGCACGAGCGACTGCGTTCGCTCTGTTCGGCACCGTGAACGGGCTGGGGTTTGCTCTCGGGCCGACCATCTCCGGACTGCTGATCGCCGTGCTCGATTGGCGCGGAGTGTTCGCCGCTCAGGCGGTCGTCCTTCTCGTCGCCGCCGTCGGCACCCTGGCCCTGCCAGCACTACGCACCCCCACCGCACCGTCGACGCTGCTGGACTTCGCACTTCTGCGCAACCGCCGATTCCTCGCGCTGTGCCTGGTCCCCGTAGCCGGAGCCATCGGCTTCGTCACCCTGCTCACCTATTTGCCCGCCGCCCTCAGCGCCGTCGCGTCCCTGACTCCCGGCCGAGCCGGACTGTTCATGCTGGCGATGACGATCCCGGTACTGATCGCTCCGTTGACGGTCGCCAGGTCTATGACCGCCTTCGAGACCGTCACCCCGAATCGTGTGATCCTGACGAGTCTCGGTTTCTTGATTCTCGGGAATCTCGGCATGCTGGCCCTGCAACCGGGATTCTCGCTCGCCGCCCTCGTGGTCCCGATGATTTCGTTGGGGCTCGGATTCGGGCTCCCGATCGGACTGGTCGACGGCGAAGCACTCGCGGCAGTTCCACCGCACAGCAGCGGCACCGCAGCAGGAGTACTCAATCTCTTCCGCATCGGTAGCGAGGCCGTGATGGTCGCCTGCTACGCCTGGCTGCTGACGATCTTCGTCCGCGGACGCGTGCCCGACCGAACCGACGCCGAGGCAGCCGCGGCCGGGCAACCGGGATTCGCCGACGCCTACGCCCACGCCTTCACCGAAGTGATTGCACTCGTCGTGATGACCGTAGCCGTCACCGCAGCGCTGATCGTCATGCTTTCCCGGACGGGCAGATCCGACGTATCGTCGGCGAATGTCCTTTCTGCAACCGGTGACCCTCACTGACGATCTCGTGACCCTCGAGCCTCTGAGCCACGATCATCTCGAAGGTCTGTGCGATGCCGCCCGCGACGGGGAGCTGTGGAATCTCTGGTACACCAGCGTTCCGAAGCCCGAGGACATGGCGGCCGAGATCGACCGTCGACTCGGATTGCTCGACGCAGGCACGATGCTTCCGTTCACGCTGCGCCGCAACGACACCGGGCAGATCATCGGAGCGACGACATTCTGCAACGCAGACGCCACCAACCGTCGCGTCGAAATCGGATACACGTGGAATGCCCGCTCCGCGCACGGAACCGGCACCAATCCGGCGAGCAAACTGCTGCTGCTGACGCATGCATTCGAGGAACTGGGATGCATCGCCGTCGAGTTTCGTACCCATTGGATGAACCTGCAGTCGCGGACGGCGATCGCGAAGCTGGGTGCGAAGCAGGACGGGATTCTGCGCAATCATCAACGCATGTCCGACGGTTCGTTGCGCGACACCGTCGTGTTCTCGATCATCGAATCCGAATGGCCCACCGTCCGCAACGAACTCCGCAGGCGTACCGCACGGTAGGTTGACCCCATGCGTGTGGATGGGCGGGACATTCCCGTAGCGGGAAACCTGCTTCAGCCGCTGGTGCGGAGAACCAGCGACATCATTCGGGTCGTATCGGCCGCGGCACTGTTGGGCGTGGTGATCGCCGGTTCGCTGATCACCAGAAATCAGTGGGATGCGCTCGAGCAATCGGTCTCGAACATCGTCGGCGTGCTCAGTCCCGACCAATCCAACGCCGTCTACATCGTCTACGGCGTCGCCATTCTCGCGCTCCCGTTCGGCGTCCTGATCGGACTGATCGCCGGCCGCAAATGGAAACTGCTCGCCGGGTACGCGGCCGCAGCACTGCTGGCCGCTCTGGCGCTGTCGATCACCGGAACCGGGATCTCCACTCCCACCTGGGACCTCGACGTTCCCGACCGACTCGACACGTTCCTCGCGCAATTCCTCGACGATTCGCGCTGGATCGCGATGCTGGCCGCGGCTCTGACGGTCTCCGGCCCCGGCCTACCCGCGAAGTGGCGTCGGGCATGGTGGACGCTGTTGCTCGCATTCGTACCGATGCACCTGGTCGTCTCCACCGTGGTCCCGGCTCGCTCGATGCTCGGACTGGCGGTCGGCTGGCTCGTCGGAGCCGTCATCGTGTTGCTCGTCGGCACCCCGGCGCTCGAGGTTCCGCTCGACGCGGCGGTTCGCCTGTTCCACAGCCGCGGTGTCACCGTGCGCAGCTTCACCGTCGTCCGTCCGGCCGGCCCCGGCCCGTTGGTGTTGAACGCACACACTCCCGACGCCGATGTGGTGGTCGAGTTGTACGGGCAGAATCAGCGCAGCGGCGGTGCCCTACGTCAGTCCTGGCGGTGGATCACACTGCGTGGCAGCGAAACTGCGCCATTGCACGCGTCGATGCGCCGGGCCGTCGAGCATCGCGCCCTGATGGGCCTTGCCATCAAGGGGTTGGGTGCGGCGGGAAGTCACCCACTGGCGGTGGCCGCGCTCGACAGAGGATGGACCCTGTACGCGCACAGCCTTCCCATCGGTGATCCGATCGAGGCGGAGCACGACGACGCCACCCTCGGCGCTCTGTGGTCGGCCCTGCACACTCTGCACGAGAACCAGATCTCCCACGGTGACCTGCACCGAAACGAACTCCGGATCCACGACGGCAAGGCCCTCTTCTGCGGCTTCGGCCATGCCGAACTGGGTGCCTCTGATTCCCAGATGCAATCCGACGTCGCGCAGTTGTTGCTCACCACCGCAGACCTGTTCGGCTCCCAGCGCGCCGTCGCGACCGCCATCGACGTACTCGGCTTCGAGACCGTGGTTGCGGCCTCGGGTCGTTTGACCAAGTCCGCCATCCCGCCGCGTATTCGCCAATCGGTGCGCGACGCCGACAAGACGATGAAGGCAGTCCGGCTAGAGGTTCTCGAGCAGACCGGTGCCGCCAAGATCGAGGCCGAACAGGTCACCCGATTCAGCCGCAACCAGATCATCTCGCTCGTGCTGTTGATCGGATTGGTCTACGTCGCATACCCGTTCATCAGTGCGGTGCCCGCGTTCGTCACCGAACTCGGTTCGGCGAACTGGTGGTGGGCTCTGCTCGGTCTGGCGGTGTCCGCGCTGACGTACGTCGGTGCCGGAGCCGCGTTGTGGGCGTGCGCGTTGGGCAAGGTCAGCTTCTGGAATCTGACGGTGATGCAGGTCGCCAACACCTTCGCGGCGACGACGACACCCGCCGGCGTCGGCGGACTGGCCCTGAGCGTGCGCTTCCTGCAGAAGGGTGGGTTGGGAACGGTTCGCGCGACGGCGGCTGTGGCGCTGCAACAATCGGTCCAGGTGATCACGCACGTGAGCCTGCTGATCTTCTTCAGCGTCGTCGCAGGCACCTCGTCCGGTCTGTCGAACATGGTGCCGGGCAACACCGTGCTGTATCTCATCGCAGGTGCCGCTTTCGGCGTCGTCGGGACGTTCATGTTCGTACCCAAGCTACGACGCTGGCTGCGGGTCGCCGTTCGTCCGCAGATCAAGGAAGTCCTCGGCGAACTGGGCGAACTCGCCCGCGACCCCAAACGGTTCTCGATCATCATCCTCGGCTGCGCGGCCACGACGTTGGGTGCCGCGCTCGCACTGTGGGCGAGCATCGAGGCCTTCGGCGGCGGCACCACGTTCGTCACCGTGACGGTGGTGACGATGATCGGCGGAACTCTGGCCTCGGCCGCGCCGACGCCGGGCGGTGTGGGTGCCGTGGAGGCCGCACTCATCGGCGGTCTGGCCGCCTTCGGAGTGCCCGCCTCCATCGCCGTGCCGTCGGTCTTGCTCTATCGCGTCCTGACCTGCTGGTTGCCGGTGTTTCTCGGGTGGCCGACACTACGGTGGCTCACCAAGCGAGACATGGTCTGATTCGTCCGATTCAGGGTGCGTGTTCACCGTGAGTGCTAGCGTTCATGCAGGTTGGGAGCCTCATACGACGGAGGGCGTTGCGATTTCCGATCCGGGAGAGTTCATTCCCACCGCAGAGGAGCGATGGGTTCGGCTGTTCATCAGCGGAATGACGCTGACGTTCGGACTGGCCGGTGTGCTGATGATCCCGGCGGGACAGTTCTCCGAGTCGGCCTCGATCGCGGTACTCGTCGCGTCGGCCACCACGATGCCCGTGGCCATCGCCTGGTACATCCGTCCTTGGACTTCCCCGCGGCTGGCGACCGCCTACGTCCTGTACGCCGATGTCGGCATCGTGTCGGTTCTGTTCTCGTTCCGCACCCACTTCGACGCCATGCCGGGTTGCGCGATGTTCGCGATCGTCGCCGCCTTCATCGTCGTCGGAAGTTCCTACCGAATGGTGTTGATTCACCTCGGCGTCGCCACCATCACGCTGCTGACGCTCGGTGTGCTGGCCGTCTCGGCCGGTGCCGACCCGTGGTCGACCGCGTCCCGCATCGTGACCATCGGTTCTCTCTACGCGGCACCCTTCATGATCAAGGCGTACATAGGGCAATTACGTCTCAAGGCCGCGCGGGCGCTGACCGACCCGTTGACCGGCCTGTGGAATCGCCGCGGTCTGCTGGACACCGTGGACACCCTGGGTGTCTCACCGTCCGAGGCCGGTCAAGCGGTGGGGGTCACGGTCCTCGATATCGACCGTTTCAAGCAGATCAACGACCGATTCGGGCATCCATCGGGCGACGCCGTTCTCATCGAAGTCGCCCGACGCCTGTCCGAGGCTGTGGGCGATCGGTCGGCGGTCGCACGCCTGGGCGGTGATGAGTTCGTGGTTGTCAGAACCGGAACTCGAGAGGAGATCACTCAGTCGGACAACAGGATTCGGGCTGCGCTCGAGGAAACGTTCGACGGTCCTCGGTTCACCACCAGCCTCGGTTCGGCCGTCGAGGCACTCGACTCCGACACCAGCATTCATGTTCTGGTTCGACGGTTGATCGCGCTGGCCGACATCGAGATGTACCGATTCAAGGCACGAACCTCCGGAAGCGCGGCGTCCGATCGTCTTCCCGAAGCGAACTCGCACGAGCAGACGCGGAGCCGGATCGACGAACTCATCGCATCCGGCGGCCCCGACATCTTCTTCCAGCCCATCTGCGACACCGTCAAGGGATCCGTCGTCGGTTTCGAGGCACTCTCGCGCTTTCCGTTCGGTGCCGGATCGCCGCTCTCGTGGTACCGAGACGCCACCGAGGCCGGCATCGGTCCCCGCCTCGAACGTGCCGCACTCGACCGGGCGCTCGACTCGATACATGCGCTACCGCCGGGATCATTCGTCTCGCTGAACGCATCCGCGGACACCATCCGCACGACGAACCTGCTCGATCGACTACGCCCGCACCTGGCGTCGCGGACGTTCTTCCTCGAGATCACCGAACACGAGCGAGTCGACGACTACCTCGCGGTCACGCGAGCCATCGACAGCCTGCGTGCTGCGGGAGTACAGATTTGCATCGACGACGTCGGTGCCGGATTCGCCGGTCTACGCCACGTCATCGAATTGCGGCCCGACATCCTCAAAGTGGACTATGCGCTGGTCCACGGAATCGACCGCGATCCCCTGCGTCGAGCAGCCGCGACCGCGATCGTCGACTTCGCCCGGCAGATCGACGCCACCGTCATCATGGAAGGCGTCGAGACCGAAGCGGAACTGCAAGTGGCGCACGAATTGGGAGCCCAAATGGTTCAGGGCTTCCTCACCGGCCGACCGGAACCTGCTTCTGCACACTCCCACCACCAGGTGACGAGGTAGCCGAATACTTGCTGATCAGATCGACGAGTCGACCGTGAATTTCGTCAGTGTCGGAGCGGCAGCGAGCATCGGCGGCAGTTCGGTGATCTGGCCGGGACCGGCGCGGAACTCGCGGTACTTCGCATCGGCCTCGGCCGACTCCCACGTCTCGTAGGCCACCACGTGGGCTTCGTTCTCCTCGTCGACCCACACGTCGACGCCGAGGCAACCCTCGAACGCGCGGGTATCGGCCAGCACCGTGCGCAGCAGTGCTCGCGCGTCGGCGAGAGACTCGGGCTTGAACGTCAGATCCAGTGTTGCAATGAGAGCCATGGCTCCAGGGTAGACCGCGACGGGTCACCGCAGCCGTAAAGCCAAGTAGAACTCGATCCTGTCCTCCAGTCGCGACAGATCGCGGCCGGTCAGTTCTTCGATGCGCTGGATGCGATATCGGACGGAATTGACGTGCATGTGCAGTTGTTCGGCACATCGCGTCCAGGCTCCGTTGGTGTCGAGGTACACCGACAGCGTCTCGACGAGATCACTGTTGTGCAGGTCGTCGTAGTCGACCAGGGGAGTCAGCAGTCTCGAGGTGAACATGCGTCGCACGTCATCGGGAACGTTGGCGAGAAGTATTGTCAGCGTGGCCAATTCATCGTGCCCGACGACACTGCAATCCGAGCCACGACGCTCGGCGAGTCTGCGGGCGTAGCGCGCTTCCTCGATCGCGCTTCGGATGTCGGCGGGCGCGGTCGGAGCGCTGACACCGATCGAGGTGCCGCTACCGATCAGTCCCGGCGCCAACGTGTGGACCGCTCGCCGGACGGAATCGGTTCGATCGGTTCGCGCCTCCACCAACGCGATGGCCTCGCCGTCGACGATTCCGAGCGTGATCTCCAACGGTGCCAGCACTTCTCGCAGCAGCGGGCGTAGCTCGCCGAGCCGCAACGTCTCCCCGGACGTGGCCACAGCCACTGCAGCGTACCGTGTTTCGATATCGAGCCCGATGACGTGCATCTGGGCGAGGATGTCAGCGGCCGTCGCACCGCCGACGATCGTGCGCACGAATTCCTGCGCCAGAATTCCCGACCCGGACAGGCGATCGTCGACGCGACTGCGTTCCACCGCCACGATCGACGCCAGCTGCCCGGCCAGCGAAAGCCTCGGCGCATCCCATGTCTGCCAATCGCTTTCGAAGGCCACGAACCAATCCACCACCCGCGGTGCGGACTCACCGTCGACGGCGAACACCGAGACTCGCTGCTCCGGGCAGTACCGCGGCAGCCGCACCGAGCTCATGAATTCCTGCGCGACGGCTTCGGTGTCCGGCGGATTGTCGGATCCGGCGAGTACCCGTCCCGACGAGGTGACCACCCAGCAGTTCATACCCAGATCGGAGCTGACCATCTCCAGCAGCGGACCGAGACCCCCACCGGGCCCCGCGCTCGCCACCAGGCGTCGGTGCCGATCGAGCACCAGGCTCAGGTCCGAGGCCCGGGCCGTGGACAGTTGCCGGACCACGCTCTCGGTGACGGTGGCGAAAGCGATGTCTGCGGGGACCCGAAAGAGCGGCAGGCCGTGCTCGAGGCAGGCGTCGACCAGATCGTCGGGCACCACGCCGTCGTCGGATGCCGCCAGCGCCGAGATCCCGGCCTTGGACACCGCCCGGACGAACGTCCTCGAGTCCTCGGGGCCCGTCCGCCACATCAGACCGGTCAGCACCAGCTCTCCGCCGCTGAGGTATCGGCTCGGATCGAGCATGTCGGTGGTCACGACCCATCGGATGGTCGGATCGAAGTGTTCGGGGGTGACGATCGGCTGCAGTTTCAGGTCGGGGAGATCGGCCAGATCACGCAGTCTCACGGTGCATCGACCTCCTCTTCGTAGGATCCTCCAAAACCTACACTGTGATCGGCGTCATACTTCGTCGTTCCTGTCTCTCGTTCGCGTGGCCTCCGGCGGCTGTACTGGGTGAACACGACCGAAAGACACGTGAGCGGAGAACAGCACGATGGAATTTCTACGACCACAGACCTGGGGCGACGCGTTGGCCGCGAAGGCCGACGACGTCGACGTGGTGCCCATCCAGGGCGGCACCGACGTCATGGTCGAGATGAACTTCGACCTGCACCGGCCGGGCGCATTGCTGGATCTGAACCCGATCACCGAACTCACCGAATGGGAGCACCTTCCCGACGGGACGCTGCGGGTCGGCGCAGGCGTGCCGTACGTCCGCATCATCGCCGAGCTCGGAGACATGCTCCCCGGCATCTCCCAGGCCTCCCGCACCGTCGGTTCACCGCAGATCCGCAATCGCGGGACCGTCGGCGGCAACCTCGGCGGCGCGTCACCAGCAGGCGATCTGCACGCGCCTCTGCTCGCGGCGGGCGCGACCGTCGAGGTCGAATCGGCCGAGCGCGGAGTACGCATGATCCCCGCCACCGAGTTCTACCTCGGCGTCAAGCGCAATTCCTGCCTGCCCGACGAACTCATCCGCGCCTTTCACGTAGCGCCGGCAGCGGGACCGCAGTACTTCTCCAAGATCGGCACCCGCAACGCGATGGTCATCGCCGTCTGCTCGTTCTCGATCGCACTGTTTCCGCAGGAGGGTCGCGTGGGTACCGGACTCGGCTCCGCTGCGCCGACGCCGCGCCGGGCTTACGATGCCGAGAACTACCTCGCGGCCGAACTCGAGTGGGACGGTGCCCTCGATCCGCGGGTATCGGAGGAATTCGGCCGATTGGTCAGTGCGGCAGCAAGTCCCATCGACGACGTACGAGGCACTGCCGATTACCGCAAGCACGCCCTGTCCGTGATGGCCCGGCGAACACTGGGCTGGGCATGGCGAGACCTCACAGCCGCACGGAAGGTGGCCTGAACATGCGAGTCAACTGCACCATCAACGGAAAAGACATGGAAGCCGACGACGTCTGGGAGGGCGAGAGTCTGCTCTACCTGCTGCGTGAACGCATGGGACTCCCCGGATCCAAGAATGCCTGCGAGCAAGGTGAATGCGGTTCGTGCACCGTCTATCTCGACGGCGTCCCCGCATGTGCCTGCCTGGTGGCCGCCGGTCAGGTCGAGGGCCGCGAGATCCGTACCGTCGAAGGCCTCGCCGAAGGCGACAAGCTCGATCCGATGCAGGAGGCGTTCGTCGAATGCGGAGCCGTCCAATGCGGCTTCTGCACACCCGGGCTCGTGGTGCAAGCACACGATCTGATCGAGCGCGTTCCCAATCCGTCGGACGTCGAGATCCGTGAATCACTCGCCGGAAACCTCTGCCGCTGCACCGGATACGAGAAGATCCTGGACGCCGTGCGGCTTGCAGCAACTCGAAAGGCCGAAGCCAAATGACCACTGTCATCTCGGGTGCCTACATCGCGCCCATCGTCGGAGACGAAATCCCCGACGGCTACCTCGTCGTCGAGGGCACGATGATCACCGCCATCGGATCGGGTCCCGCCCCGATCATCCCCGGCGCCGAGACCATCGACGCCTCCGGTTGCCTGGTCACCCCGGGCCTGGTGAACACACACCACCACCTCTACCAGTGGGCGTCCCAGGGCCTGGCCAAGGACAACACGCTCTTCGAATGGCTTGTCGCTCTGTACAAGCCGTGGTCCAAGATGGACGCCGAGGTCGTCGGCGGTGCCGCCGCGGCCGGGCTCGGATGGCTGGCCAAATCGGGATGCACCACCAGCACCGATCATCACTACATCTTCCCCCAGGGCCGAGGCGATCTGTTCGCCGCCGAGATCGACGCGGCGCAACGCATCGGAGTCCGCTTCCAGCCGTGCCGAGGCTCGATGGACCGGGGTGTGTCCGACGGCGGCCTGCCACCGGACGAGGTCGTCGAATCACTCGACGACATCCTCACGGCCACCGCCGAGGCCATCGACACCTACCACGACGCCTCCTTCGGTTCCATGCTCCGCATCGCGGTCGCGCCCTGCTCACCGTTCTCGATCAGCAAGGAGCTACTCGTCGAGTCCGCGACCCTCGCTCGTGCGAAAGGTGTTCGGCTGCATACGCATCTGGCCGAGACCCTCGACGAAGAAGAGCACTGCCTCGCTCAGATGAACTGCACCCCGGTCGAATACATGGAGCAGGTCGGCTGGCTGGGCGACGACGTGTGGTTCGCACACGCAGTGCACCTGCACGATTCCGACATCGCAAAGATGGCGGCCACCGGAACCGGCACCGCCCACTGCCCGAGCTCCAATGCTCGGCTCGGCGCGGGTATCGCCCGGATCTCGGACCTGCTCGCCGCCGGCGCACCCGTCGGCCTGGGGGTCGACGGTTCCGCCTCGGCCGAAATGGTGCCGCTGGCAGGCGAGGTCCGTCAGGCCATGTACATGCAGCGGGCCAAGTACGGACCGACAGCACTGACCGCGCGTCAGGCACTCGAGATCGGAACACTGGGCGGCGCAACGGTACTGGGCCGTCAGAGCGAGATCGGTTCGCTCGAGGTCGGCAAGCTCGCCGACATCGCGATCTGGCGCACCGACGGGTTCTACTCGGCCGTGGACGACCCGGTCGTGGCGTTCGCGTACGGGCAGACACCACCGCTCGCGCGCTTGATGGTGGGAGGCCGGACGATCGTCGAGAACGATGTCTTGACCAGCGCACCGCAGGACGAAATAGGCCGCGCCGGAGCCGATGCGCACCGTCGCCTGATGAAACTCGCGGAGGACGTGCTGTGAGCGCCCCGACCACCACACCCCGGCAAGCTCCCGCCGACATCCCCGCCCCGGGTCGCGGTCGCGTCGGCGACAGCCCGCTGCGACCCGACGGCACGCTGAAGGTCAAGGGCGAGTTCGCCTACTCATCGGATCTGTTCATCGACGGGATGCTCTGGGGCGCAACCCTTCGTAGCCCACATCCCCGCGCGAAGATCGTCTCTGTCGACATCTCGAAGGCGCTGGCAACTCCCGGCGTCGAGGCGGTACTCACCCACGAGGACGTGCCCGGGCGCAAGTGCTTCGGACTCGACCACACGTGGGATCAGCCCGTGCTGGCCTTCGACGAGGTGCGGCACGAGGGCGAACCGATCGCGTTGATCGCAGCCGATCATCCCGAAACCGCCCGGCGCGCAATGGAAAAGATCGTCGTGGTCTACGACGTGCTCGAGCCTCTCACCGATGCCCGACGCGCAGCATTGGACCCGGACTACCCGAAGGTGCAGGAACGCGGCGGAGTGGCGCGGCATCAGCCGGTGCGCGTCGGCAACGTCGCCGCCGCCCGGGCCACCGCGGATGTCATCGTCAGCAGCGACTTCGCCGTCGGCATCCAGGATCAAGCGTTCCTCGGACCCGAGTCCGGCTTGGCCGTGCCCGCCGAGGACGGCGGCGTGGATCTCTATGTCGCAACGCAGTGGATGCACAACGATCTGGCGCAGATCGGGCCGTGTCTCGGCCTGCCCGAGGAGAAGATCCGAATGACGCTGGCCGGCGTCGGCGGTGCATTCGGTGGCCGTGAGGACCTGTCGATGCAGATCCACGCGGCGATGCTCGCCATGCACACCGGCAAGCCGGTCAAGATCGTCTACAACCGGTACGAGTCGTTCTTCGGCCACGTACACCGACACCCGGCGCAGATGCACTACGAATACGGTGCAACCCGCGACGGCAAGCTCGTGTTCGCCGATGTCGAGATAATCCTCGACGGCGGTGCGTACACCTCGGCCACCCTCAACGTGGTCGGCAACGCGGCCTCGCTCGGTGTCGGACCGTACGTCATCCCCAACATCGAGATCGACGCGTACGGGGTGTACACCAACAATCCACCGTGCGGTGCGATGCGTGGCTTCGGCGCAGTGCAAGCATGTTTCGCGTACGAGTCGATGATGGACAAGCTCGGCGAGGCCTGCGGTATCGGACCGGTGGCGATCCGCCAGATCAACGCCGTCAGCCAAGGTTCCATCCTCGCGACCGGCCAGGTCATCGAAGCACCTGCCCCACTGGCCGAAATGCTCGCCCGAGCCGAGGCGATGGAACTACCTGCCCCGCTGGACGCGTCGGACATTCGGAATCTGCCGGGTGGGGCATCGCAGACCACCCACGGCGAAGGCGTCGTACGTGGGATCGGGTACGGCGTCGGCATCAAGAACATCTGCTTCTCCGAGAACTACGACGACTACTCCACTGCTCGCGTCCGTCTGGAGGTGATCGGCGGCGAGGCAACGGCATTGGTGCACACGGCTGCTGCCGAGGTGGGCCAGGGACTGGTGACGTTGGAGGCGCAGATCGCGCGCACCGAACTCGGCGTCACCAAGGTCGTCATCCACCCCGCCGACACCAAGGTCGGTAACGCGGGCTCTTCGTCCGCGTCGCGCCAGTCGTACATGACCGGTGGCGCAGTCAAGACCGCGTGCGAGGCCGTGCGCGAGGCGGTGTTCGTCCTGGCCGGACTGTACCTGGGCCGCGCGGTGGCCGACCTCAGCCTCGACGGCGGCAAGATCGTCTCGGCAACCGACGGCGTGCTGGCCACGATCGAGGACGTACTCGGCGATCGCGTCATCGAGCAGACGCGTGAATTCCACCATCGCCCCACCAGCGGAATGGATCCGGTCACCGGACAGGGCGCGAGCCACACGCAGCTCGCCCTGTGTGTGCATCGCGCAGTGGTGGACGTCGACGTCGAACTCGGACTCGTCAAGGTCGTCGAGATGGCGGCCGTACAGGACGTCGGCAAGATCCTCAACCGGCTTTCACTCGAAGGCCAGATCCACGGCGGCACAGCGCAGGGCCTCGGCCTCGCGGTGATGGAGGAGATCGTCGTCGTCGACGGTCTGGTGAAGAACCCGTCGTTCACCGACTACCTCATCCCCACGATTCTCGACATGCCGCCCATGAAGCTGGACATCCTCGAGAACCCGGATCCCCTGGCACCGTACGGCCTTCGTGGTGCCGGCGAGCCACCCACCCTCTCGTCGACGCCCGCCGTCGTCGCCGCCATCCGCAACGCCACCGGACTCGCGTTGACCCGCGTACCCGTTCGACCCGAACACATCATCAACAGCTGATCTGAGTTCCATCCCCATTCGACGAAACCTTCTCCGGCACAACCGTACCGACGCCAACTCCCCCGGCATGTCGGCCCGGCCCGACGCTCGACGAGGTTGATCACGCCCTGGGAGGGCCGATCATGACCGACGTACACACATCCAGCACTCGCCAAAGCGGACGAGGTCGATCCCAGATCGACAAGTTCTTCGACATCACCGGCCGCGGTTCCACGCTGTCACGCGAAATTCGAGGTGGTGTCACCACATTCGTGGCCATGGCCTACCTGATCGTTCTCATCCCTCTGATCATCGGTGATGCACGCGATGTCACCGGTGCCACGCTCGATCCGGCTCAGTTGTCGACCATGGTGGCACTGTCCGCCGGGCTGACGACCATCCTGATGGGGGTCGTCGGAAACGCGCCCCTCGCGATGGCAGCCGGCCTCGGGGTGACGCCGATCGTGGTGTTCCAGGCGGCCCCGTACATGACCTGGCCGCAGGCGATGGGTCTGGTGGTTCTCGAGGGCGTCGTCATCGTCGTCTTCGCTCTCACCGGCATTCGGCAACTCATCATGGATGCCATACCGCTGGTGCTCAAGCAGGCGATCGGCGTCGGGATCGGTGCATTCATCGCGCTCATCGGCCTGGTCGACGCCGGGTTCGTCGGGCACCACGAGTCAGCAGCAACCGCCGTCACCCTCGGCACCTTCGGCAAGCTCGCCGGCTGGCCGGTGTTCGTGTTCTGTGTCGGGCTCATCCTGATGATCATGCTGTTCGTTCGGAGGGTGCCGGGCGCGATGCTGATCGGCATCTTCGTGGCCACCAATCTGGCCATCATCCTGAACTCGGTGTTCGATATCGAGCCGGAGGCGTGGGGCCCGGTGGTACCGAAAGTGCCCGACTCCATCGTCGCCACACCACAATTCGACCTGCTGTTCAACGTCGACCTGTTCGGCGGCTTCGCCCGAGCCGGAATCGTCACGGCATCGGTTGTCCTGTTCACACTGGTGTTGTCGGGCTTCTTCGACGCCATGGGCACCATCCTCGGAGTCGGCGAAGAAGCGGGCCTGGTCGACAAGCAAGGCAGGATGCCCGGACTGAGCCGCATCCTCACCGTCGACGGTATCGGTGCCATCGTCGGAGGCGCAATCAACGGCTCCGCCAACACCGCCGTCGTGGAATCTGCGGCCGGCGTCACCGAAGGAGCCCGAACCGGTCTCGCCAGCGTCGTCACGGGCGGGTTGCTGACCAGCTTGATCTTCTTCACTCCGTTGGCCGGGGTGGTTCCCGTCGGTGCAGCTGCGCCGGCCCTGGTTCTGGTGGGCGCGCTGATGATGACGCACGTACGCAAGATCGATTGGGAGAACACCGAAATCGCGATCCCGGCCTTCCTGACCATTGTCCTGATGCCCTTCACCTACTCGATCACCGTCGGTGTTGCGGCCGGTGTCATCTCGTACACCCTCGTTCGTCTGGCCAAAGGGAAAGCACGCCAGACGCATTGGCTGCTGTATCTGATGTCGGGTATATTCTTGGTCTACTTCGCCCTGCACCCGATCGAAGAAGCGTTGGGAATCTCGTAACGTGAAAGAGATCGTCGATCGTCTGTCGGCCTGGGATCGCGCCGGCATTCCCTATGCGGTAGCGACTGTCATCGCGGTATCCGGAAGTGCCCCAAGGCTTCCGGGTGCCGCGATGGCGGTCTGCGCCGACGGCGAAGCAGTGGGCAGCGTCTCCGGTGGCTGCGTCGAAGGAGCAGTGTACGAGCTGTGCCGCGAGGTTCTCGAGACCGGTGAGTCCAAGCGAGAATCGTTCGGCTACAGCGACGTCGACGCTTTCGCTGTCGGTCTGACCTGCGGGGGAGTGATCGAGGTGTTCGTCCGCCTCGGACCTCCGCGGGCCGTGCTCGCCGCCATCGCGTCGGACACTGCGGTGGCCACGGTGACGATGCTCTCCGGGTCAGGGGAATCGCTTGCAGTGTCCTCCTCGGCCACGATCGGCAGCACCGGGTTCTCCGATGTCGACGCGGTTGTCGTCGGTGAGGCGCTGGCGATGTTGGACTCCGGCGGTACCGGTATCCGCTCGGTGCGGTGCCGGCCTGATCTCGACGTGTTCGTGCAGTCCTACGCCACTGCCCCGAGGCTGCTGATCTTCGGGGCAATCGACTATGCAGGCGCACTCGCCCGCGTGGGTAAGTTCCTCGGGTATCACGTGACGGTCTGTGACGCGCGACCGGTATTCGCCACTGCTGCACGGTTTCCCGACGCCGACGAGGTGGTCACCGAATGGCCGCACAGCTACCTGGCGCGGACGGCCGTCGACGCCCGCACGGTGATTTGCGTCCTGACGCACGACGCCAAATTCGATGTGCCGCTGCTCGAGGTGGCCCTGCGGTTGCCTGTCGCATTCGTCGGGGCGATGGGATCACGCAGGACTCACGACGATCGCGCGGCCCGGTTGCGCGACGTTGGGTTGACCGAGCAGGAGCTCGCACGCTTGAAGTCGCCGATCGGCCTGGACTTGGGGGCAAGAACCCCCGAGGAGACCGCGCTGGCCATCGCTGCGGAATTCGTCGCCGTGCGACGCGGGGGTAGCGCTCTGCCCCTGACACGAACGGCCGGCCCGATTCATCACGACGGGGCGGCGGGGGACGCGAAGTACGCGTAAGTATCGGCCCGACTCAGCCCACACGTATCGTGCGTTCGAGCAAAGGCAACAGACGATCCCAATGCCGTTGCAGTGCAGCTGCATCGAATGCGGTGGTGTCGGCCATCGTAAATCCGTGTACAGCACCGGGATAGACCTCGGAGGTGTACTCGAGTCCAGCCGCGTCGAGGGCTCCGTCGAGCTCGTCGAGGGCCTCGGGCGTCATATCGCCATCAGCGTGGCCGATGTGGACAGCGGCAAGAGTGGAGCCTGCGGAACGATCCGACGTAGCCGCAACGTCAAGGAGTAACCGATGGGGACTGCCCGGCTCGTCGGTCACGAGCTTCCCCGGATGGAAGCTTGCAGCAGCGCTGACTCGATCGGGGAATGCGGCCGCCGTGCGGATCGCCAGGACTCCGCCCATGCAGTAGCCGACCACTGCTACCTTTCCGGCGCCCACTGCCGGCTGTTCGTCGAGAAATGCGAGATAGTCCTCGGCGTCGGCGCGGGCTCGGTCAGCGGTGTGCTCGGCCAACAGCGGCATCAGCTTCTCCACGAGCGCCGGGCGTGACTCGCTGTCGATGAGCTCGGGTAGCTCGACCACCGGTGCTGGTCCGTGTCGGTAGAAGAGGTTGGGGACCAGCACGTAGTAACCGTGCTCGGCCAGTTCGCGGGCCATGGCCTCCAACACTGGTCGCACGCCGAATATGTCCATGTAGAGCAGGACTGCGGGATGCGGCCCATCGCCGTCAGGGTAGGTGACGAACGCGTCCGCCGCGCCGTCGGTCATGGGAATCTGCACATGTGAACTGGGCACTGGAGTCCATTTCGAGTCGAGGAATCGGGCCCTTGCGACCGTACGCCTGTTGCGATTCGACCTTTCGTGGTGTGAGCAACGTAGAAGTGCCCGGCGAAATCTCGAACTAGTGCTCGCGTCGTGAGCGCCATTGACCACGCGCGATGATCGCGATGACGATCACGACCGCCGAGGCAACGGTCGCACCGAACGCCCCTCCAGTGGGAAGCGCGTTAGTCAGGACCGGAACCGGTGCGAGCACAGCCAGCATGACGGCCACAACCACAACCGGGAAGATGACCACCGCCAAGAACTTGTCCTTCTGCCGATCCCAATTCGGTCCGGCTTGCAGTGCCTTCTCCTTACGCATCACCCACGCATAGAACGGGACCAGCGGTACCACGAGCAGTAGAACCGACAGTGGGTATCCGGTTCTGCCGAGGAGCGCGTAGATCAGCGTCGCTGTCGACGCCGAAGCCCATGTCATGATCACCGCCATGCCGAGAGCCAACAAGAATGGGGACTCTCGTTGCGGTCGATCAGATCCGGGCGGAATCTTTTGATCGTTCACTGTCACAACCTCCACGCTGGAAGCACGCCGCGATGATGCCACCGACGCCCGACAAACATGCGGTCGGCTTCCGCGGCTTCAGCGGAAATCGCTCGGAACGTACCACCACTGATACAGGTGAACATGATTCGCGCGGAACTCGCAATGCCGCCGAGCTCGCGGGCGCACCGAGCAGCAGTTCCTCCTGTTGCCCTTGCTCAGAGCGCCCGAGCCAATGTATTTACGTTTCTGTCGGTGGGTCGAGATACCATTCTCTTATTCGAACAGGCGTTCTTGTTTCGGCTCACCGGGGGGTGAAAAAATTGGGTGCTGTACCGACTGTGTCACTGGAGGCGTTGACCGCGGCTGCGCGTGAGGAGAATCGGCAGGCGGCCCGCAAGATCACCGCCTGCTATCGCGTGCACTGCGACTGGATCGCCCGGGACGCCAAGCACAAGCATTACAGCCGATACGGGCGCACGGAGATGGCAGTGGCATTGGGCTGCTCGGCGACGGTCGCCGAAGCGTATGTGTCCGTCGGTGTCGCCCTGCACACCCGGCTTCCTCTGGTGAAGACCACGTTCGAGGCAGGCGAGATCGATCTCCCCCGCGTGCGGACGGTATGCCGGATCCTCGACAACCTCTCCGACGACATCGTCACCCGCGTCGAAGCCGAGGTGGTCGAGGCGGCGCGGAGGTCGTCCCCGGGCCCGCTCGAGCAGGCGATCTGGGACATCCTGCTGCGCGTCGCACCCGAAGAAGCCGCGGCGCTGCGGGAGTTCGCGAAGAAGTTCCGGACCGTCACCTACAGTCCCGCCGGCGAACTGGCCCGCATCCGAGCCGAGCTGACCGCCCCCGAAGCCGCCGCCGCATGGCAACTCCTCGAAGAGATGGCCGACACCCTCTGCCCGAAAGACCCGCGGGGGAAGAAAGAACGCCTGTGCGATGCCTTCATGGCCCGCATGCACGGAGAACCCCGACTGGCATGCCTGTGCCAACGCGAGGATTGCCCGAAGAAAGACACCGCGTTGCCGGATCGACGGGTGCCGCTCACGATGATCACCGTCGACATCGCCACCCTCATCGGGCTACTCGCCAACCCCGCCTACCTCGCCGGGCACGGATCCATCGACCCCGACCTCGCGCGAGAGTTGGCACGCAACAGTCACTGGCAGATCCTGCTTACCGAAGCAGTGACCCTCGCCGAGAAACTCGGACTCGCTGTGCAGAACCCAGAGACCGGGGAATGGGAACGACGCCCAGACAGCGAGAAGACATCGGCTGCAACAGAACCCGAGACGGAAACAGCGACGGACGAAGACAACGACACGGGCTTGGGCTTGGGCTTGGCTGCAGACTCGGCTGCGGCTGCGGCTGCGGCTGAGGGAACTGGGTCGGGGGCGGACTCGAGGTCGGCGACAGATTCCTCGACCGAACCGACCCCGGCCAGTTCACCGGCAGCCGCAGGTGCACCTGCACCTGCACCTGTACCTGTACCTGTACCTGTACCTGTACCTGTACCTCGAAATACCTCGACACCGGCACCGGAGCCCGCAGCACCGGCACCAGCGGCACCTGAGTCACTCGCAGCTGAGGTCGCCGATGCCGAGGAGACCGACGAGACCGGCGAGACCGGCGATGCCGAGGAGAACGACGAGTCCAAACCCGCACCTGCGACCGCCCCTCCAGCTCAGGCAACGTCGGCCACCGACCCAGACACCGATCCTGTTCGGAAGCACGCAGCGACACGCGCAGGGACGCCAGTGATCGCCCCTCCCGCTCAGGCAACATCGGCCACCGGCCCTGACCTCGCTGCGTCGCCTGAACCGGCGTCAGCGTCACCACCACCTGCGAGACGGACACCGCCGGCACCTGCTATCGCACCGAACTGTTCGGAATCACGCTCTCCCGCAACTCCATCCGACTCTGCGACATCCGGGGCGACGTCAGCCCAAGGCCCGGAACCGAGAACAGGCTCCACTGCCACTGCCACTGACGTTGCCGCTGACGCTGCTACTGCCGCCAGCGACAATCCACGCCAGCGTCGCCTGGGATCACTGACCTCCGCTGCAGCCCTGTTCTGCACCCACACACCCGTCGGCCGGGGCACACGGCACAGCTCTGCCCTCGACCTGGACGACATCAGACATCCCGCCCGCAACATGAGAGCACTCGACCTTCGCTCGGCAATCCGGCTGAACAACCCAACAATCCCCACTGCAGACAACACACCCGCAAACCGCACACCCTCAGGCCTCTACCTCGGCAACGCCACCCTCGCCGCAGCGCTCGAAGCCGCCATCGCCGCCGACCCCACCCTCGGCAAATCAGTACCCCGCGATCCACTCACCGACCGCGCCCTGATCTACCGGCCCGACGCCCTCACCACCGCCGCCGTCCGCCTGCGCGACAAACACTGCCGCTTCCCCGGCTGCCACCGACCCGCCGCACGCTGCCAACTCGACCACATAGTGCCCTTCGACCACGCCAACCCTCGCGGCGGCGGCTGGACCACCGTCAACAACCTCCAATGCCTCTGCGACTACCACCACTCCGTCAAAACCGCCGGCTACTGGACAGCCATCATGCTCCCCGGCGGAGCCATCCTGTGGACATCGACATCCAAGACCACCCGAATCACCCTGCCCACCAACGCAACATCCGTACCCATCCTCGGCAACGACCTCAGGCCACACATCCCCACAAAACCGAAACGATCCGGCCACATCGCCTACCCCAACCCACCCGACAACCTTGAGCCCGACAACCACGAGACCGGACGCCACGAGGACACGAAGCCACCGTTCTAGAAGGTCAGCGCTGGCGGCGCAACAACTGTCCGGTCGACAACTCCGAGCCCGCGATCCACGACCGTCGCACCACACCCGATAGGCCCAGTCGATCGTAAGCAGTCACCGGGTTACGGTGGTACAACTGCGCAACGTCGACGCTGAACTCCTCCTCGGGTGCGAACACCACAAGGTCTGCAGCGCAACCGATTTCGATGCGTCCACGATCTGCCATACCCACCTGATCAGCCGTGTTCGTGGCCATCCACCGCACGATGTCGGTCAGCGCGAACCCACGGGCACGCGCCTCAGTCCACACCGCTGCAAGTGACACCTGCAGCGACGCAATCCCACCCCACGCATCGCCGAAGTCTCCGGTGTCGAACCGCTTCAGGTCGGGCGTACAGGGGGAGTGATCGGTGACAATGGTGTCGATCGTGCCGTCGGACAGACCCTGCCACAACAACTCACGGTTACCGGCCTCGCGGATCGGCGGGCAGCACTTGAACTGAGTCGCCCCGGCCGGAACAGCCTCGGCGTCGAAACACAGATAGTGCGGACAGGTTTCGACCGTCACCCGAACACCGTCCCGCTTGGCCGCCGCAATCATCGGCAACGCATCCGCGCTCGACAGGTGCAGAATGTGCACCCGACACCCCGTCCGCCGAGACAGCTCGATCACCTGCTCGATGGCCCGGTTCTCGGCCGCACGCGGACGCGATTCCAGAAATCCCGAGTACTCGCGGCCCGACGCGGACGGTGCCTCGGCGATCACCTCTGCGTTCTCCGCATGGACGATCATCAGCCCGTCGAACGATGCGATCTCGATCAGAGCCTTCTCGAGCTCCGGAATCGTCAGCGGCGGAAATTCGTCCACGCCCGACGCCAGCAGGAAGCACTTGAAGCCGAATACGCCTGCATCGTGCAGTGGCCGCAGCTGATCGACGTTCCCCGGCACGGCACCGCCCCAGAACCCGACGTTCACGACCGACTGATCCGCTGCCACCCGCCGCTTGATTTCCAGAGCTGCTACGTCGACAGTCGGCGGAATGCTGTTGAGCGGCATATCGACAATGGTCGTGATGCCACCCGCCGCGGCAGCCCGGGTGGCGCTCGCGAACCCTTCCCATTCGGTGCGCCCCGGCTCGTTGACGTGAACATGCGTGTCCACCAAACCCGGCAGCAACACCTCGTCCGAGCCGAGCTCGACCACGATGCCGGAGAGCACCGAAGCACCAGCATCATAGGAGTCGATCGCCACGATCCGGCCGTCCACCACCGAGACCGAAGCGGCGACCTCCCGTCCGCCGATCACCGCTCGCGAAGCGCGGACAACGAGATCCGCCGAATCAGACTGCACTGGAGGCACTCTGAAGCTCGGACGACTTCCACGCAACATCTGCCGCATCGAGAGCCTCGGCGTCGAGTTCACCGAACAATCTCAATCGGGACAGTCCGCCGTCGGGGTACACGTCCAATCGCAGGTGCGTGTACGCGTCGAACTCGTTCAGCAGGAAGCGATGACGCGTATCCGGCTGAACGGCGGTGCGGGGCAGAATCTCGCTCCATGCCGTCGGGTCCGTGATGTGTCGACGACGAGAATCGATGGCGCTGAGTCGAATCCACCCCGGCGCGTTTCCGACGTAGTAGCTGGTGTCGACCTCCACGTGCCGCGGAACACCGGGTGAAGCGAGGGCGAAGACTGCGAAGTCGTTGCCGCCGTTGCGTCGTCGCGAGTTTTCCCAACCTTCACCCATGTTGCGTGCCCGCCCGGGCAGGATGATGTTGGCCGGGGAGGAGTAGAACGCGTCGGAGCAGTCGATCAGCCGAGCTCCGTTCTCGGCGGCCAGCAGATCGACGGTGCCGGCGAGGAACCGCGGATCCTGCACCACCTGGCCGTGCACACGGAACCGGGCAACGCCGCCGTCGGGGTAGATCGACAGACGCACATGCGTCCACCGGTGCCGATCGTCCACCGCATACATGTTCGCAGTGTCACCGGCTGCGGGGGACTTGTCGACGATGCTGTGCCATTCCGCATTCTGCACGTCCTCGATGGACGGGTAGCCCTCGATCGATGCAGCCTCGACGGAGACGAACGGCGGGTAGTTCCCAGTGAAGTGAGCGGTGTCGACCACGACTCCGTGCACGATGCCGGGGGCTCCAAGTCGCACGATCGCCCAGTCGTGACCGCCTTCGTCGCGGCGACGCCGAGTCTCCCAGCCGTCGTACACCTTTCCCTTGTGCCCGAAGTCCTCGGGATCGAACAGCGGAGCGTCCGGCTTGATCAAGTTCTCGCGCTGGGCGAACAGCTCGTCGTTCGCTGCGGAGACGCTGCCGCCGAGCGCCCGAGAAGCAAGGTCGGTCAGCGTGGTGAAATCGGTTCCGGTCATGAAGTTCCTTCCAAAATGTGTGTGGTGGCCAACGTTCGACCTACCTCGTGCAACAACCGAGCCGCGTCACGCATGGAGATCTGCGGGTCCGGCTCCAGGTCGGTCAGCGAATAGGACGCGGTGATACCGAAGGGGCGCAATCGATCCAAGCCGACGACGCTGCGTCCCGCCACGGTGATCACCGAGACCCCCGCCGCGCGCGCTGCATGAGCGACTCCGATCGGTGCCTTTCCGTGCAGGCTCTGCTCGTCCAGCGAACCCTCACCGGTGACGACAAGGTCGGCCGACGCCAGAGCGCTGCCGAAGTCGATCAGCTCGAGCACGGTGTCGATCCCCGGCTTGGCCGCAGCACCGAGTACAGCCATGGCACCGAAGGCGGTTCCGCCGGCCGCCCCGGTGCCGGCGAGACCGCTCACGTCGCGGCCGATTGCGTTGCGTACCAAATGCGCCCACTGCCGCATCCCGTGTTCCAGATACAGCAACTCCTGCGGCCCGGCACCCTTCTGTGGGCCGTAGACAGCCGCGGCTCCGGTGACACCGAGCAACGGATTATCGACGTCACAAGCCAGCTCGAACACCGCATTCCGAGCCGACGGCATTAGACCGCTCAGGTCGAGGTGGACTGCACCCCGCAGCGGACCGCCGCCGAGCGCAACGTCGTTGCCGTCGGCATCGAGGATGCGGGCACCGAGCGCGCTGAGCATTCCGGCACCGCCGTCGGTGGATGCGCTGCCCCCGAGTCCGACGACGAGATGCCGCGCACCTCCCTCCAGAGCGTGCCCGATGACGGTACCGAGACCGAACGTACTGGCCCCCAGCGCATCCGGCTGTCCATTCGGCAGCAGCTCGAGCCCTACCGCCGAGGCCAACTCGACGACCGCAGTATCACCACGACGGGCATACGACGTATCGACCGGCTCACCGGTCGGCCCCGAGCAGGTCACTGCCACTCGATCCCACCCGGCGGTGACGGCAGCATCGACGGTGCCGTCACCGCCGTCGGCGACGGGTAGGCACACCGTTTCGAGCGACGAGTCGACCGAGAGCATCCCCTCGGCCACCGCCTGCGCGACCTCCGCTGCCGACAGCGAGCCCTTGAACTTGTCGGGAGCGAGCAGAATGCGCGTCATCTCTAGTCCAGCAGGAGCAGCGCAGTGGGGGCATCGGCCGATGTGTTGGCCAGCTCCTCGAACTCGCCGACGTTGTCGATTTCGGTGCCCATCGAGATGTTCGTGACCCGCTCGAGAATGATCTCCACCACGACGGGGACCTTGTGCTCGTTCGCCAACGTCCTGGCCCGCACCAACGTCTCGCCGATGAGGTCGGGCTCGGTGACTCGAAGCGCTTTGCAGCCCAGCCCTTCTGCCACCTGCACGTGGTCGACGCCGTAGCCCTTCGGGATACCGGGCTGAGCGTCCAAGGTCTCCTGGTGGTTGATGTTGTCGAATCCGAGCTGCACGCAGAAGTCCATGTCGAAGGCGCGCTGCGCCTGCCGGATCAGCCCGAGGTACGAGTTGTTCACCACCACGTGCACGTACGGCAGGTTGAACTGCGCACCGACGGCCAACTCCTCGATCATGAATTGGAAGTCGTAATCACCGGACAGTGCAACGACATTCGCCGACGGATCGGCAGCCACTGCTCCCAGTGCCGCGGGAATGGTCCAGCCCAGTGGGCCGGCCTGACCGCAGTTGATCCAGTTGCGGGGAGAGTAGACGTGCAGGAACTGCCCGCCCGCGATCTGCGAGAGTCCGATGGTGCTGATGTAGCGGGTGTCGCGGTCGAAGACCTTGTTCATCTCCTCGTACACGCGCTGCGGTTTGATCGGCACGTTGTCGAAGTGCGTGCGCCGATGCATCGTGCGCTTACGCGTCGCGCAGTCATCCACCCAGCCCGAGAGATCACGCAGCGTGCCTGCCGCACGACGCTCCTCGGCGACGGCGACGAACTGCTCGAGGGCCGCCTTGGCGTCGGAGATGATGCCGTAGTCGGGTGCGAAGACACGTCCGATCTGGGTCGGCTCGATGTCGACGTGGACGAACTTGCGTCCCTTGCGGTAGGTCTCCAGCCCGCCGGTATGCCGATTGGCCCAACGGTTTCCGATGCCGAGTACGAAGTCCGAGGCCAACATCGTTGCGTTGCCGTAGCGGTGGGCGGTCTGCAAGCCGACCATGCCTGCGGCGAGACGGTGATCGTCGGGGATGGTGCCCCAGCCCATCAGGGTCGGGATGACCGGAACGTCGAGAATCTCGGCGAGCTGCACGAGCAGGTCGGAGGCGTCGGCGTTGATGATGCCGCCGCCGGCCACGATCAACGGGCGCTCGGCAGCCAGGAGCATGTCGATGGCCTTCTCTGCCTGAGCGCGCGAGGCAACGGGCTTGTGCACGGGCAGCGACTGGTAGGTGTCGGGATCGAAGTCGATCTCGGCCAGCTGCACGTCGATGGGCAGATCGATCAGCACCGGGCCGGGCCGTCCTGAGCGCATCAGGTGGAACGCCTGCGCGAAGGCACCGGGAACCTGGGCCGGTTCGAGCACCGTCATCGCCATCTTGGTCACCGGTGCGGCGATCGACGCGATGTCGACGGCCTGGAAGTCTTCCTTGTGCAACCTCGCGACGGGGGCCTGTCCGGTGATGGCGAGGATCGGAATCGAGTCGGCCATGGCCGAATACAGCCCGGTGATCATGTCGGTTCCGGCCGGGCCGGAGGTTCCGATGCAGATGCCGATGTTGCCCGGAGCAGCCCGGGTGAATCCCTCGGCCATGTGCGAGGCACCTTCGACGTGGCGGGCCAGCACGTGGCGGATCCCCCCGTGGTTGCGCATCGCCGCGTAGAACGGGTTGATCGCGGCACCGGGCAAACCGAATGCCGTTGTTGCACCTTCGAGTTCGAGGATCTTCACTGCGGCATCGGCCGCGCGCATCTTGGCCATGTCAGTTGTCCTTGCTCGAGATCGCGGAGCCCGAGAGCCGAGCGACACCGCGGTACAGCGCCGAATGGTCGAGACCGCCATCGCCGTTGGCGCGGGCCGAGGCCATCAGCTGCGCCAACACGGCACCCATCGGAATCACGACGCCCGCCTCACGTGCAGCGGAGGTGACGATGCCCAGATCCTTGTGGTGCAGGTCGATGCGGAAGCCGGGCTCGAACGAGCGGTCCAGCATCTTCTGCGCCTTCTGATTGAGCACGGCCGAACCGGCGAGGCCTCCGCCGAGAACCTCGACCGACGCTGCCAGATCGACGCCGTAGGCCTCGAGGAACGCGATCGCCTCGGCCAGCACCTGAATGTTGCCGGCCACGATCAGCTGGTTGGCTGCCTTGACCGTCTGCCCGGAGCCACTGGGGCCCACATGAGCGACGGTCTTGCCCACGACGTCGAGAATCGGCTTGGCAGTGGCGAAGTCGTCCGCGCTGCCGCCGACCATGATCGACAGCGTCGCGTTCTCGGCACCGGCCTGGCCGCCGGAGACCGGAGCGTCGAGGATACGGAAGCCGCGCGAGATCGCGTCGGCAGCCAACGTGGCGGTGACGTCGGGACGGATGCTGGAGAAGTCGATGATCAGCGCGTCGCGTCGAGCATTGTCGAACACCCCGCCCTCACCGGCGAGAACCTCCTGCACATCCGGAGAATCGGGGACCATGATCGCGATGACGTCTGCGTCGTGAACGGCCTTGGCGATGGAATCGGCAGCAGTGCCGCCTGCCTCGACCAAAGGACCTGTGCGATCTGGGGTCAGGTTGTAGCCGACCACCTGATGGCCCGCCTTGGCGAGATGAACGGACATGGGGCTGCCCATGATTCCGAGGCCGATGAATGCAATGGTGCTCATGAAAAATCCCTACTTGGTAGTGGTGGCCAGTTCGAGCCACGCGAACGGATCCGGCTGGGTGGCTTTGTATTCGAGTCCGACGTAACCGTCGTAACCCCGTTCGGCGAGGCCGGCGAGTTGTCCGCCGAGGTTGAGTGAGCCGGTACCCGGTTCTCCGCGGCCCGGTGAGTCGGCGATCTGCACGTGCCCGATCAGATCGTGGTGGGCATCGAGCGCCGCGGGCACGTCGTCTCCGTTGACGGCGAGGTGGTACAGGTCGGCAAGCAGACGCAGGTTGTGTACGTCCTGTTCACGCGCGACGCGGAGGATGGTGGCGACGGCACCGGCAGCAGACTTGATCGGGTAGGCGGGCGCGCCGCTGACGGGTTCCACCAGCACGACGGCACCGATCCTCGCTGCGGCCTTCCCTGCTGCCGCCAGGTTCTCGATCGCGACCTCGTCCTGGTCGAGCGGGTCGACGCCGTCGATACGATTTCCGTAGAGGGCGTTGAACGCGGTGGTGCCGAGTTGTTCGCCGATGCCGACCGTGGCGTCGATGTTGTCGCGGAACGCCTGCTTCTGCGCTGGATCGGACAGAATCCCGCGATCGCCTGAGGGCATGTCGCCGGCGGCGAAGTTCAGTCCCGTCAGCTGCACCCCGGCATCACGGACCGAAGACACGAACGCGGTGACATCGGCGTCGGACGGCACCGGATTCGAGAACGGCCACCAGAATTCGACGGCATCGAAGCCGGCATCGCGGGCTCGCTGCGGTCGATCGAGCAACGGAACATCGGTGAAGAGAATGGAACAGTTGACGGTGTAGTGGAGCCGAGAGTCAGCGAAAGTGTTCATGCACGGTGCCTTTCAGTTCTGAGGTTGCGGTAGTCCGCGGTAGCGACGCCAACTGCCGGCATAGGTGATGTCGGTCAACTCGTCCGGTTGCGCATCGAGCACCCCTGGCCGCAGGCCGACGCCCAGGACCGACCGCCCGTCCTCGAGCGCCACCACGGTGAGCTCGAGCTCCGGCGGTTCGTCCGGCAGGAAGGCCGTCCGGATGTCGTCGAGCGGAATGTCGTACAGCTCGCCTTCGATGGCCGCACCGGCAGTGTGATCGAGCAACAGCGCCGGGAATTCGTCCCGTACCGAGAAGAAGCGGTAATTCGGGGTGGTGCGCACCGTCCCCACGAACGGGTGGGACGAGACGTTGTGGTGCAGGCTGCCGCCACGCATCGCACCACCGTTGCAGAAAAGCTCCGTCATGAAGTCGTTCCTCTCGGGCTCGAAGGGCAGGACTAAAAGTCCGTATGGTGGAATATGTATTCCGGTCGATGGACCGAGTGTGGCGTGCACCACGTGGATCTGTCAAGACCCGAGTGCACGGTCCGCGCGACCGCAGTGTCCAATACCGCAGTGCAGCAACGCCGAACGGATCGACGTGGATGCCTCGAGATCGACCCTTGACACTGCATGTGATCGGTGTCACGCTCATTTGGTGGAATCAACATTTCGTATTGCGGAATCGGATACGGTCGCTGACTTGAACACGGCCTCCGAGGCCGACGCGGCACGCACACTCTCGCTGTGCCTCGACGTGCCCCGCTGGGTTCGGGAAGTTCTGAACGCCCGGCCGTTCACCGACGTGCAGGCCCTGCGCCACGCCATCCATCGCGCTGCCACACCATTGACAGCCGATGAGGTTCACCGCACACTCGCCGTACATCCGCGCATCGGCGAGACACCCGACGGAGACGACGCAAGCGCTCGGCACGCGAGTAACGAGCAATCCGGCGTCGACGTCTCGGATGAGGGCGTCGAACAGCGGCTGAGAGCAGGAAATCTGGCCTACGAGAACCGGTTCGGGCAGGTGTTTCTGATCAGGGCCGCCGGCCGGGATGCCCACGCAGTTCTCGACGCTCTGCACAGCAGGCTCGGCAACGACCCCGCGACTGAGGCCGTCGTCGTCGAGCACGAACTGCGGGAGATAGCCGAGATTCGTGCAACAGGAAGCCTCGGCGATGTCTGACCCGAGAAGCCATGTGACCGCTCACGTGCTCGACGCGGCGAGAGGCGTTCCTGCGCAGGGTGTCTCGGTAGTCCTCGCCGATCATCACGGTATCCACGTTGCCGACGCCGTCACCGATGAGCAGGGCCGGGTCGGGACGCTCGGCCCCGCCGAACTGGAACCGGGTACCTACCGACTCACCTTCGCCACCGGTGCGTACTTCGCGGCCCAGCACACCGAGTGCTTTCACCCCGAGGTCGTCGTCACCTTCGAGATCACCGCACCCGACCAGCACTACCACATCCCACTTCTGTTGAGCCCATTCGCTTTCACCACCTATCGAGGGAGCTAGAACCCATGACCATCGTGCTCGGAGCAAACCAGTACGGCAAAGCCGAATGCAGACTCGTCCGCATCGACCGCGAGACTCCTCGCCACCGCATCACCGACGTCAGTGTCACCTCGCAGCTGCGCGGCGACCTCGAGGCCGTCCACACCGAGGGCGACAACGCCCACGTCGTCGCGACCGACACCCAGAAGAACACCGTGTACGCCTTCGCACGGGACGGCATCGGCGCGATCGAGAGTTTCGCACTTCGTCTCGGGAAACACTTCACCGGCAACTTCGACTGGATCACCGGTGGACGCTGGGAGATCGAGCAGTATCAGTGGTCGCGGATCGCGAACGGTGAGGACGGACGCGACCACTCGTTCGTCAAGGCCGGCGACGAGAAGCGGAACACGATCGTCACGATCGACGGAGAAGACATCTCCATCGTCTCGGGCATCAGCGACCTCGTCGTGCTCAATTCGACGGCGTCGGAGTTCTGGGGTTACCCGAAGGACCGGTACACCACACTGAAGGAGACCACGGACCGCATCCTGGCCACGTCGGTCAGCGCCCGCTGGCGGTACCTCACCACCGAGCTGGACTTCGACAAGACCTTCGACGACGTCCGTTCCATCATGCTCGACGCCTTCGCGTCCACTCACTCTCTTGCGTTGCAGCAGAGCTTGTTCCAGATGGGTAAGCAGGTTCTCGAAGCCCACCCGGAGATCGGCGAGATCAAGTTCTCGATGCCCAACATCCATCACTTCCTCGTCGACCTCGAGCCCTTCGGACTCGACAACCCCGGTGAGGTCTTCTACGTCGCGGATCGCCCCTACGGTCTGATCGAGGCCACGGTGGAACGCGACGATGCCCCGGACGCGGGCCGCGCCTGGGATACCGTGCCCGGATTCTGCTAGGAGCGAGGCAACATGAAGCTGACGAAGCGCAAGCCGAACAACAACCGTGCGCCGCATGACCCCGCCCGTCCCGAGGACGAGCGTTTGTCGATCGGCAGGTCGTATGTCTATGGATTGCAGCACATCCTGACGATGTACGGCGGAGTCATCGCACCGCCCCTGATCGTGGGCGGCGCAGCGGGACTGACCGGAACCGAGATCGCGCTGCTGGTCTCGGCCGCGTTGTTCGTCAGCGGAGCGGCCACCTTGCTGCAAACCCTGGGAGTGCCTTATTTCGGGGCGAAGTTGCCGCTGGTGCAGGGTATTTCGTTCGCGTCGGTGTCGACGATGGTGGCCGTCGCGAGCGGGCCGGGTGGCTTGAACTCGGTGTTCGGTGCCATCATCGCTGCCGGTGCCATCGGGATCCTCATCACCCCGTTCTTCAGCAAGATCGTGCGATTCTTCCCACCGGTGGTGACCGGCACGATCATCACCGTCATCGGTATATCGCTACTGCCCGTTGCGGTTCGGTGGGCGATGGGCGGTGATCAGCAGGCCGCCGACTGGGGCTCGATGTCCAACATCGGGCTTGCGGCCTTCAGCCTCGTGGTGGTGCTGCTGGTGAGCAGGCTGGTGCAGGGCACTCTCTCGCGCTTGTCGATCCTGATCGGCATCATCGTCGGCACGCTGTTCGCCGTTCTCGTCGGCAAGGCCGATTTCTCCGGAGTGGGCGACGGTGCCATCTTCAGCCTCCCCGAGCCGTTCGCGTTCGGAGCCCCGACCTTCCAGATCGCGGCGATCCTGTCGATGGTGGTGGTCATTCTCGTCATCATGACCGAGACCACCGCGGACATCCTGGCCGTGGGCGAGATCGTCGGCACCGATGTCGATGCTCGACGCGTCGGCGACGGACTGCGAGCGGACATGGTCGCCACCACCATCGCTCCCGTGTTCGGCACCTTCCCGGCCAGTGCGTTCGCCCAGAACGTCGGTCTCGTGGCCGTCACCGGAATCAAGAGTCGTTACGTCGTCGCGGCCGGCGGCTCGGTACTGCTGTTCCTCGGGCTCTTCCCCGTCCTCGGACTGGTGGTCGCCTCGGTGCCGCTGCCGGTACTCGGCGGTGCGGGCATCGTGCTGTTCGGCTCGGTGGCAGCCAGCGGCATCCGGACGCTGTCCAAGGTGGAATTCGAGGGCAACCTGAACCTCGTCATCGTGGCGGTGGCCATCGGCTTCGGCGTCATCCCCATCGCGGTGCCGGGCTTCTACGCGGCATTCCCGGACTGGGTCCACGTGGTGCTCGACTCCGGCATCAGCGCCGCGAGCATCGTCGCCGTCGTGCTGAACATCCTGTTCAACGTCATCACCATGGGTCAGAAACCCTCGCCCTCGGTGGTCACCGCTGCACCGCCGGTGGCGACGCGGCATCACCAGTAGTGTTCTATCGAGATCGGTAGAAGCTACGAGCATGCGAGGTGGGACTGTGGCGGCAGGTGGCGGGGTGCAGTCCGTGGAGCGTGCGTTCGAGTTGCTCGACATCATGGCTGCCTCGGGCGGATCCATCGGGATCAGCGAACTGGCCGAGGGTACCGATCTGCCGATGCCGACGGTGCACCGACTGATCGGAACCCTCGTCTCGCTCGGCTACGTCCGCCGGCTGCCGTCCCGCCGATACGCACTGGGCACCAAGCTCATTCGGCTGGGCGACAGCGCCTCGAAGTTGATCGGCGGATGGGCCAAGCCGTATCTGGCGGAACTGGTCCGGATCACGCACGAGACGTCGAACATGGCGTTTCTCGAGGACGACATGGCGGTGTACGTCGCGCAAGTCCCGTCCGAACACGCGATGCGGATGTTCAACGAGGTGGGTCAGCGCGTGTTGCCGCATTCCACCGGCGTCGGCAAGGCGCTGCTCTCGCAGTTGGACGACGACGCTGTCCGTGCGATCGTCGGCCGCCTCGGCATGGCTCCCCGCACCGTCAACACCATCACCACGCTCGACGCGTTGCTCGAGGACCTCGCGGTGATCCGCGAACGCGGCTATGCCATCGACGACGGCGAGCAGGAAGTGGGCGTCCGCTGCTTCGCCGTACCGGTACTCGGTGCCCCGACCCTCACTGCGATGTCGATCGCCGGACCGACTGCGCGCGTCACCCTCGAATCGGCCGAGCAGTTCGTGCCCCTGCTGATCTCGGCCGCCGAGCGACTGGCGAAAGACCTCGCGAGCAACAACCCAGCACCTTGATGTTGCAGCGCCCTAATCCCGCAACACTTTCGCATCACGCGCGAAGGACTGCACTTCCTCCGTCAACCACACGTGCGCCGGAACAGCGCCACCGAGAAGCTCCCGAGCCAGAGACGGCGAATCCCCGATCGGCACATCGCTGCCCGCAATGATGATGTTGCCGTAGCGCCTGCCCTTGAGCATCGCCGGATCCGCGACGATCGCGAGGTGCGGAAAGACACTGCGAAGAGTCGACGCCTCCTGCTTCGCGAGCGACAGATCCCGGCGGTCACCGCAATTGATGACGTACATGCCGCCGGGCGAGAGGACGCGTCGAACATGCTCGGTGAACTCGGCCGTGAGCAGCGGCTCCGGAGTTGTTGCTCCCGCGAACACATCTCGCACGATGAGGTCGCGACTGTTCTCGCTGAGCGTCTCGGTGACCGCCCGAGCTTCGCCGACGCGGATGCGCAGCAGCGGTGCTCGTGGCAGGTCGAACCATTCGCGCACCAGCTCTGAAAGCTTGCCGTCGAGCTCCACCACCACCTGACGCGCCCCGGGATATTCCGCGGTGAACGAGCGCGCCAGGGTGCACGCCCCGCCCCCGAGGTGCAGCGCCCGCAGCGGAAAGCTCGAATCCCACTGCGCACGAACGAGGCCCGAGATCCAGCGCATGTACTCGAACTCGAGCACCGTGGGGTCGTTCATGTCGATGTGCGAACTCGGGACGTCGTTGACGTTGACGACCCACCCGTCGTCCGAGAACGCGTCACGGACCAATTCACATGTGCCCGAATCGATTTGGAACACTCCGGGTTTCAGGGAGCCGGCCGGTGCCGATGCCCGCTTCCTACCCACGTTGGCCCTCGAGTCTGAAGTCCTCGAAATCGAATCCCGGGGTGACGGTGCAGCTGACCAGGCTCGGTTCGTTGCCCACCGGCCGAGCGCGCTGCCACACGGACGGCGGCACGATTTGCTGCGGAGATTCCGGCCCGACCAGCAGCGAAGTCACTTCACCCGGCTCGGTCCCTGAGCCGCCGAGATCGAGCTGCACCGGACTACCCCGGTGGTACAGCCACATCTCGGTGCCGCGGACGGTATGCCACGCCGACTGCTGACCGGGCATGAGCAGGAACAGGATTGCCGTGCCTGCGGCGCGCGGGCCGGGATAACCGTCGGGCAGAGATGTCTGTGGAATCGTGACCTCGCTGCGCCAGGTCTCCCGGAACCAACCACCCTCGGGGTGGGGTGCGAGGTCGAGGGCCTGAGCCCAGTCGGGCAGCGACGTCATGTACGCAACCCTAGTCAGTCGAAACCTGAACCCGGAACCTGTCGCGTTCGGTGTGCAGGCTCCACAGCTGCTCGGCGAGTGCCTCGGGGCTCTTCTTCGGATCCTTGCCGTCGATGGCGCCACCGATGATCAACTGCGACACCTGGATTCCTTCGCCCGCCAACTCCTCGTTGAGCAGCTGCGCGTATGCGGCCTGGCCTGCGAACGCGATGGAGGTGCCGGTGACCGTACGCCCGGGCTTCACCGCAGAGCCGCCGTTGACGAACAGAATCGTGCCCTTGTTCTCGCCGAGGAACCGCATGCCCGGCAACACCTGATGGACGGCGGCGATCGGTCCGTAGATGGAGAACTCGACCGGCCCGACCATGTCGGCCGGGGTGGTCTCGAGCACGGGCCGCATGAAGTCCTTCTGCGGCAGCGGGCTGTACTGCAGCACCTCGATGGGTCCGAGTGTTTCGGTGACCTGCTCCAAGGCTGCGGCGATCGAGGCCGGATCGCGCACATCGGCGACGAAGCCCTTCGCGGACACGCCGTCGGCGACCAGCTGATCGGCGAGTGCGTCGACGCGGGACTGATTACGAGAGATGAGGCCGACCGAGAAGCCCTGCGCGCCGAACTTGCGCGCGACTGCTGCTCCGAGACCTGCACCTGCTCCGACTATTGCTATCGATGTCATGTCGAATGCAAGGACCGAGGCTCGAAGACTATTCCGACGACCGTCTCGAGCAGGGCCTCCGCAGTCCGATGCAACGCGGTGACATCCCCGGTCCAGCCGAGTACCCGCAGAGCGGCCTCGGCGATTCCGGCCGCGTCCGCCGTCGCGTCCCGGCGGCCGTTCTCCCGATCGGCTCGCGCGTTCACCACGGTCTCCACCAGGCGAAACGGTAGGTCCTCGGTACCCGGCCTGCGCTCGGAATCGAGCTGGACCAACGTGTCCGACGCAATGTCCGCATACAAGCTCATCAGCGTGTACCGATGGTCGCGGAAGGTCTCGAAGCGCTCGCTGCGCAGTTCGGGCAGTAGATAGAGCGCGCCGAGATTCCAGGTGGACGCACCGAGCTGTCCGGCGTCGAAGTAGGCCAGCGCGTACATCTGGGTCGCCGCCTCGGCTCCCGACTGCCGAATGCGCAGCGCGACGGCCAGCGGCGCATCGACCGTGCCGCTGAGCAGCGCGTCGAGTATGTCGTCCTTGGTGGCGAAGTGGTGATAGAGCGAGGCCTGACGCAAACCGACGGCGTCGGCTATGACGCGGGTGGAGGTATTTGTGAATCCGCGAGTGGTGAAGAGCTCGGCCGAGGCGTCGAGAATTTCCTCGCGAGCGGTGTCGCCCGGCCGCTTCTTCGTGCTCAGCCTTGGCCTGCCTGCTCCGGTCATGACTGCATCTTGTCAGGTCGACGTGACGGTGAGATTTCTGTCATCTGATCGAAATAGACGAAACGAGGTTGTTTCACGACGGACACCGCCAGGGAACGGCGGTGCCGAAAACTATCAACTGACAGAAACCCGCCTCGGCGATGCAGCGGGCGGTCACTCACCACCCACCTCGCCCGTAGGAGACTTCCATGAGCTCGACAACACTGCCGGCCCCGGGCTCGGGTTCGGAACCCTCGCCCACCACCGACCATTCCGATCTGGCTTCCCTCGGCTACGACCAGCAGCTGCACCGCAGCCTCGGCAAGTACGCGTCCTTCGCCGCCGGCTTCTCGTTCGTCTCGATTCTCACCACCATCTTCCAGCTCTTCGGACTCGGCTTCAGCTTCGGTGGCCCGGCCTTCTTCCTCACCTGGCCGCTCGTGTTTCTCGGGCAGTTCATGGTGGCCCTGAACTTCGCCGAACTCGCTGCCCGCTATCCCATCTCGGGCGCGATCTACCACTGGTCCAGGCGTATGGGCGGTGAGCTGGTCGGGTGGTTCGCCGGCTGGTTCATGATCATCGCGCAGATCGTCACCGCCTCCGCCGCCGCGATCGCACTGCAGGTCGTTCTCCCCAGCATCTGGGGCGGCTTCCAGCTGATCGGCGAGGACACCGCGCTCACCTCGCCGAGCGGAGCCGCGAATGCCGTTGTGCTGGGCTCGATTCTGCTGGTGCTCACCACCACGATCAACTGCATCGGCGTGAACTGGATGTCGCGCATCAACAGCATCGGCGTCACCTGCGAGATCGTCGGCGTCATCGCGCTGGTGCTGGTGTTCTTCACGCACGCCGAGCGCGGACCACAGGTGGTGTTCGATACCGGAAGTGCCGGAGCCGATCCCGGCTACATCGGTGCCTGGATCGTCTCGGGCCTGATGGCGGCCTACGTCATGGTCGGCTTCGGCTCGGCAGGCGAACTCGCCGAGGAAACCCGCAATCCCCGACGCGTCGCGCCGCGCACCATCCGTCTGGCCCTCTCCGCATCGGCACTGGGCGGTGGCCTGATGATCGTCGGCGCACTGATGGCCGCACCGAGCCTCACCGACGGTCAGCTCGCAACCCAGGGGCTTCCGTACGTCATCGACTCGATCCTCACCTCACCGTGGGGCAAGGTCCTGCTGGTCGACGTCGCCATCGCGGTGTTCATCTGCACCCTCGCCATCCAGACCGCGGCATCGCGGCTGATGTTCTCCATGGCCCGCGACGGACGCCTGCCCGCCTCGACGGCTCTCGCGAAGGTCAACTCGCGCACCGGAACTCCCATCGCACCCTCGGTCCTGATCGGTCTGGCCTGCGTGGCGATCCTGGCCGTCAACGTCGGCAACTCCGCGATCTTCACCACGCTCTCCAGCGTCTGCATCGTGCTGATCTACCTCGCGTACATGATGGTCACCGTCCCGCTGCTGATCCAGCGACTCAAGGGCTGGCCGCACGGCGGCGTGCAACACGACTCCGACGGCCAGAAGCTCTTCACCCTCGGACGCCTCGGCCTGCCGGTCAACATCGCCGCAGTTCTCTACGGCGGCCTGATGGTGGTCAACCTGTCGTGGCCGCGGGCCGAGATCTTCGACCCCACCGGCGAATTCCCACTGCTGCGCTGGGCCGCACCCCTGACCGTCCTAGCCGTGATCGTCGTAGGTATCGCCTGCCTACCCCGCGGCAAAGCCCACCCCAAGCCCGTCACGATCGGAGCCTGAACCAGTATGAGCACGGCAACTGCAACCACCCACTCCGCCAAGGAACACGCACGCTCCCAGGCGACGGTCGCACCGGCACCCACTGCACCGGAGGGCATCTCGGAGCTCACTTGGGCAGAATCGGTCCCCGGCGGCAGCTACACCACCAAGGTCCTCGCTCGCGGAACCCGGCTACGCCTCGTCGACGTCGACGGTGATGCCTGCGCCAATCTGCTGCTCTACCGCGCCGACGCCCCGTGGGAGCGACTCAACACCGCCGACACCGTCAAGGTGCCGTGGCAGGCGTATCTGAGTGCCGGCCATCCTCTGCTCTCGGATCAGGGGCGCGTGCTGGCGACCATCGTCGACGACACCTCCGGCCACCACGACGCCCTGTGCGGCACCACCTCCACCGCTACCAACACCGCGAAATACGGAGTCAGCGGACCACATTCGTCCGCTCCCGCAGGCCGCGAACTGTTCACCCTGGCCGCGGCGAAGCACGGACTGGAACCACGCGACGTCGCACCGTCCCTGTCGTTCTTCCACGGCGTGAGAGTCGACGCCGACGGGGCTCTTGTCGGCACCGGCTCGGCGGGAGCGGGGAAGTCGGTGGACCTGCTGATCCACCTGCCGGTGATCGTGTTGCTGGCCAACACCGCTCACCCGCTCGACCCGAGGTCCGAGTTCCCTACGACGGCCCTCGACGTGCTGGCGTGGCGAGCACCCGAGGAACTACTCACCCTCGACAACACCGAACCGGAATACCAGCGCGCAGTACAGAACACCGAGAACGCATGGAAGGCAGCGCAATGACCGCCAGCACCCTCGAGACCACGATCGTTCGTGACGAGATCGCCCCCGCATTCGGCCCGTGGTCCGCCGTCGTCGAAGCCGGTGACGTACTGACGATCGTCGATCTGTACGGCAATCAAGCCGTCGACACCCTGATGTACGGCGCGCACGATCACTCGATCCGTTACTCCGCCCCCGCCACCGTCACCGCTCAGCAGAACCTGTTCCTGACCACCGGAACCGTTCTGCGCAGCGATGATTCGACTCCGATCATGACGATCGTCGACGACGAGGTCGGCAACCACGACACCGTCGGAGGTGCGTGCTCCAAGGAATCGAACACCCTGCGCTACGGCCACCACACTCAGCATCAGCACGCGTGCGTCGAGAACTTCCTCATCGAGGGATCCAAGTGGGGACTCGGCAAACGGGACCTGGTGCCCAACATCAACTTCTTCATGAACGTCCCCGTCGACGCCGACGGCACGCTCGGCATCGTCGACGGTCTGTCGGCTCCCGGCAAGAAGCTCTCCTTGCGTGCCGAGATCGACACGCTGGTACTGGTGTCCAACTGCCCCCAGATCAACAACCCCTGCAACGGATTCGACCCCACCGCGGTGCGGATGATCGTGACGCGAGAGCCGGGCGGTCGAGCATGAACGCGACCAAGATGACCGTCCAGCGACCCGGCATGATCACCACCGTGCAGGACTGGCCGGGTCGCATCGGGTACTGGAAGGTGGGCGTACCGCCGTCGGGGCCGATGGACGACCTGTCGTTCCGGCTCGGCAACGTCGCGCTCGGCAACCCCGAGGGTGCCCCGGGCCTCGAATCCACCATGGCCGGGCCGGCATTGACGTTCGACGCCGACACCTACGTCTGCGTCACCGGCGCAGCGGTACCGGTTCGCATCGACGGCCGATCGGCCGCGCAGTGGAAGCCGGTGCTGGTTCCCGCCGGCGCCACCCTCGATGTCGGCACCACCACCGGGCACGGGCTACGGGTCTACGTTCTGATCCAGGGCAGCCTCGAGGTCGACGACTATCTCGGCAGCGCAGCAACGTTCACTCTCGGTAAGTTCGGTGGACATCGCGGCGGCATCCTCGGTGAGGGCGACGTCATCGGCCTGGCCGGACGCTCGGACAACTCCGAGATTCTCGGTCCGATACCGATGGAACACCTGCCGGTGCTGACGTCGAACTGGGACATCGCCGTCACCGAGGGCCCCCACGGCGCACCGGAGTTCTTCACCCGCGAGGACATCGACACCCTCTACGCCACCCGCTACGAGGTGCACTTCAACTCCGATCGCACCGGGGTCCGGCTCATCGGGCCGAAGCCGCAGTGGGCTAGGACCGACGGCGGCGAAGCCGGACTGCACCCGTCCAACATTCACGACAACGCCTACAGCGTCGGCGCACTGGACTTCACCGGCGACACCCCGATCCTGCTCGGACCGGACGGCCCGAGTCTGGGCGGATTCGTCTGCCCCGTCACCGTTATCGCCGCCGAGCGGTGGAAGCTCGGCCAGCTCCGCCCCGGGGACACCATCCGCTTCGTACCGGTGCGAGCCGCGGCCACCGCGCCGTTGGGATCACTCGGACTCGCTCGGCGCGCTTCTCTGCCTGCAGTGTTCTCCGCAGGCGGCGACGGGGACGACGGCGTCCTCGCTCGACGCGACGCCGATACGTGCGTCACCTACCGGCGCTCGGGAGACGACAACGTCCTCGTCGAGTACGGCGACATGAAACTCGACCTGGCCCTGCGTGCCCGAGTCCACGCCCTGCACCAGCGCGTCGAGGCACTCGCCCCGCGCGGGTTGGTGGACCTGACCCCGGGCATCCGCTCGTTGCAGGTGAAGGTGAATCCCGATGTGCTGTCCATCGATTCGTTGATGGGTCTGCTGTCCGAGGTGGAGGACGATCTTCCCGCGGCCTCGGAGCTCGTGGTTCCCAGCCGCCAGGTTCGGCTTCCGCTCTCGTGGGACGACCCCTCGACCCGCGAGGCGATCCAGCGGTACATGCACGGTGTGCGCGCCGACGCTCCATGGTGCCCCTGGAACATCGAGTTCATTCGGCGCATGAACGGACTCGACTCGGTGGCAGACGTGTTCGACACCGTCTTCGCCGCCGACTACATGGTGCTCGGACTCGGCGACGTGTATCTGGGCGCTCCGGTGGCGACACCACTCGATCCGCGACACCGCCTGGTGACGACGAAGTACAACCCGGCGCGAACCTGGACGCCGGAGAACGCCGTCGGCATCGGTGGGGCATACCTGTGCATCTACGGCATGGAGGGTCCCGGCGGATACCAGTTCGTGGGTCGCACCACACAGGTGTGGAACCACAGCGCCGCCTACAGTGACGGCCCGTTCGAGGAGGGCACCCCGTGGTTGCTCCGGTTCTTCGACCGAATCTCCTGGTACTCGGTCGAACCCGAGGAACTGATGGATCTGCGCGCCGATCTGGCGGCCGGCCGCGGCGGCGGCGTGGACATCACCGACGGTGAATTCTCGCTGGCCGAGCACGAGAACTTCCTGGAGACCAACGCGGACTCCATCGCCGAGTTCCGCGCGACGCAAGCCGTTGCCTTCGGTGCCGAGCGCGATGCGTGGTCGGCAGCAGGCGAATTCGATACGACGAAGGGCAAGACCGATGCAGCCTGAGGTGCGAGAGCGAGTTCTGCAGGCCTACAAGCGGATCGCCGAGGTGGATCGGCCCGAGGTCTGGATCACCCTGCGTGACGAGAACGACGTGCTGGCCGAGGCAGTCGCCCTCGAGGAGGCGCTCGCGGCCGGTGCGGAGCTACCGCTCGCGGGCACACTGGTCGCGGTCAAGGACAACATCGACGTGGCCGGTCTGCCCACCACCGCGGCCTGCCCCGAGTTCGCCTACACCCCTTCGGCATCTGCTGTCGCCATCGAACGACTGACCAGCCAGGGCGCACTGATACTGGGCAAGACCAACCTCGACCAGTTCGCCACCGGATTGGTCGGCACTCGCAGCCCCTACGGCGCGGTGCGGTGTGCCTGGGATCCCACGCTGGTCTCGGGAGGCTCGAGTTCCGGGTCCGCCGTCGCGGTGGCACTGGGCATCGCGGACATCGGAATCGGAACCGACACAGCAGGATCGGGTCGAGTACCCGCAGCCTTCCACGGAATCGTGGGCATCAAGACCTCACTGGGTATCGTGCCGAACACCGGTGTCGTTCCCGCCTGCGCCGACTACGACTGCGTCACCGTCCTCGCCCGTGATCTCGACAGTGCCACTGCGGCCATGAAAGTCATGACCGGCCCGACTGCCACCGATTCCCGCAGCCGGGCCTGGCCCGCCGACGTCGGACTGGCCGCATCCCCGCAGCCCCGTGTGGCCGTCCCACGAGGTGAGGATCTGACGTCGCTCAGCCCGGCGTACCGTCGAGCATTCGAGGAGACGGTCGCCGGCCTGGCCGACAAGGGAATGTCCTACGCCGAGGTCGACATCTCGGCGCTGCTCGACGCGGCGACACTGCTGTACGACGGAGCGATTGTGGCGCAGCGCTATTCGGCCGTGGGGGAGTTCCTCGACACCGCGCCTGCCGGTGCCGATCCCACGGTGGCCGCGATCGTCCGCTCGGCCGCAGGGCCGTCCGCGCACCGATACGTGGATGATCTCGACACCCTTGCGCGAACGAAGACAGCAGCCCGCACATTCCTCAGCGAGTTCGACGGCCTGCTGTTACCCACCACCACCGAACATCCCACTATTGCAGCGGTGCAGTCGGATCCGATGAGCATCAACCGGCGACTGGGTACGTTCACCAACTTCTGCAACCTGCTCGACATGGCCGCAGTCGCCGTTCCCGGAGCTCCGACGGCGGACGGCACTCCGTTCGGAGTCATGGTCGTCGTACCCGCGTTCGAGGATCAGATCGCAATCGACCTGGCGGCACAGTTGAGCGGAATCGAGTCACCGTCGTTGATCGACGACGGCATCGAGGTACTGGCCGTCGGCGCACATCTGCGCGGTTTTCCGGTGCATCACCAGTTGACCGATCGCGGTGCGCGATTCAGCGGCGAGGTGACGACCACGGCGGACTACCGGCTGGTGGATCTGCACACCACCCCGCCCAAGCCCGGCCTGATACGGCGGGCAGGCGACGGCGCTCCCATCTCCGGAGAGCTCTATCGCATGTCCGCTGCGGCGCTCGGGACCTTCCTCGCGGGGTTGCCCGCGCCGATGGGTCTGGGTCCGGTCGAATTGTCCGACGGTCGCTGGGTCACCGGATTCTGCTGTGCGCACGACGCGGCCGAGGCGGGAACCGACATCACCGAATTCGGCGGCTGGCGCGCGTACAGAGCTCACGCCGGGACCGGTTTGCCCCCGTCGGTCGCCACTCGTACCGCGAGCAGCCCGAGCACCGTGCCCATGACGTAGCGCTGCACCCGCAGCCACGTCGGGCGAACGGCGAGGAACCGCGCGATCGATCCGGCGAGCACCACGATCGCCAGGTTGACCGCTACGGCCACGGCGATCTGCACCCCGCCGAGCGTGAATCCCTGCAGCAGAATGTGTCCCGCTGCAGGGTCGACGAATTGCGGGATGACCGAGATGTACATGATCGCGATCTTCGGATTCAGCAGGTTGGTCACCAAGCCCGTCGTGAACAGCCGGCGGTTCGAATCCTGTTGCAGCTCGGTCGGTTCGAATGCCGACACCGTCCCGCGCACGGCCTGCACCGCCAACCAGGCGAGGTAGGCCGCGCCGGCGAGCTTGACCGCCGTGTACAGGGCGGGCACGGCCGTGAACACCGCGGCCAGGCCGAGATTGGTGGCCGTCAGATAGATCAGGAATCCGATCGCGACGCCGGCCAGCGATACGAATCCCGCCCGTCGGCCCTGCGAAATACTGCGCGAGACAAGGTAGATCATGTTCGGCCCCGGCGTCAGAACCAACGCGAGAGCCACTGCGAACACACCGAGAACTGCGGAGTACGAGACCATGCGGTCAAGACTTCACGTCTACCGGCCTGCAGGAGAAGAGCCAGTTACGGTGTCGTGGTTCCCTTATCCGGCACGCACTGCCGAGGCCACCGCGGCACCGATCGCCGCCATTCCCGCCGCCGTCGGATGCAGGGGTGCCGCAGGATTCTGCGGGACGACCCCCTCGAAGTACCGCTGATCGGCAGCCACGCACACGTCGTGGCCGACACTCAACGGCTCGGTGTCGACGAACTCTGCACCGTGTTCTTCGGCCTGGGTCTGCAGGGCGTCGTTCATGGCGGTGATGCTGCCCTGGATGTAGTCGGCGTCCTCGGGCAGCATGGGTTGAGTGGGGAAGCAGCCGCCGTCCGGCAGATAGGTGCCGTAGCCGACGACCAGAATTCGAGCATCGGGCGCACGCTCGCCCACCGCGTCGAGCATGGCACCCCAGCTGGGGGCCTTGTCTTCGATGGCAGCGGCGACGGTATCCACGCCACCTGCGGTGAGCCGGTCCTTGCAGACGTTGGCGGCGGAGGTGTCCGCGAAGGTGAGGCATTGCACGGCTGTCGAGACCAGCCCGATGTCGTTGCCGCCGATCGTGACGGTCACCAGATCGGTTTCAGGGGTCAACGCGTCGAGTTGCACAGGAACCTCACCGCTGGAGGTTTCCTGCGGAGTGGAGAGGATGTTCTCGGTGACGGCACCCGAGCAGGTGACGTCGACGAACGAGCCGACCGCCAGATCCTCGGCGAGTACGTGCGGGTAGTTGGCATCGGACTGCTGGCATCCCGGTACGCCGACCTGGTTGGGGATTCGCGGGCCCGATGCGGCCGAGTCACCCAACGCGACGTAGTTCACCGAAACCGGGGCCTCCGACGGCTGAGCGGGCGCTTCCGATACCGAAGACTCCGACGAACAGCCCGCCAGTACGCAGGCGGACACAGCAAGACCGACGAGAATTCCCTGGCTCCTCACAGCTTCGACGCTACAGCTGCCGGTAACCTCGACCGGGTTGTCCAGGACAGAGCGTCCATCGCATCGAACAGAGGAATTTTCATGATCACCGCGTTCATCAACCAGATCCTCGGCGGCTTCGGCTCCATTTCCGCTGGCAGCAGCGGCTTCGAGCTGGCACCGGGAACGCTGCCCTTCGGGCTGTAGAGACCTCCGGAACGCCCGCCCGTGCGGGGCCGACGATTGCATCGGTTCCGCGCGGGTACCCCGGGGTCATGACTACCCACAACAACGACTCGAAGAACGACGACACCGCTCCCGACGCCAAGGAAGACGTGACCTCCGATCCGGCCGCGGCGGCGGAAGACAACGATTGGTCGAGCGAAGGCGGAGCAATCGAAACCGGTCCCGCGACCGACGACGAGCGAACCGACAGCAACTAACCGATCAGACGGCGGGGAGCGGCCCGCAACGTGCGGACGTCGCCGTCGGCGACTATATGCTCCACCGTCTCGCCTCGGGTGCGCATCGACTCGCCGACGGTGAAGCTCACGCGAGCGTCACCGAGCCAATCGACGCCGACGACGATTCCCACGGTCCCTTTGGGAATTCCGCTACGCCATCGCACATGTCCCAGGTTGCGGACCGTGATCACGGTCTCGCCGATCTCGAAGTGCCCCACACGCCCCCCCGGCTCGATTCTTACCGACCAGTAGACCTCGAGTGAACGCCCTGTTCAAGCGGTAGATCCGCGCTTACATCGACCGCTGGCCGCCTCGATGCCAGTCGGCACGATCACAATTCGGCACTAGGCCGGGTATGGGCGTTCGATCCCGTCGTGCGGTATTTTTCGATTCCACCATTTGCTGTTGTGGCAAGTTTTCTTGCCAACTGTTGGGCTGTGTCGGACACTCTCCCCATGACTACAGACACCGATCGACACACTCCGGTCGACGCGATCATCGTCGGCGGCGGAGTCGCCGGACTCAGCGCCGCCGTGGCCCTCGGCCGTTCCCGACGATCCGTCGCGATCATCGACGCGGGCGATCCCCGCAACGCTCCGGCAGCGCATTCACACAACTACCTCACCCGCGACGGCGAGTCGCCTCTCGAGCTGGTTCGCCTCGGCCGAGACGAGGCGCTCCACTACGGCGCACGCATCGTCGAGGGTGTCGCGACGTCCGCGAGTCGAACCGAAGCCGGGTTCGAGGTGACTCTCGCCGACGGTTCCGTCGTCCGCGGACGCCGCCTCCTGGTCACCACCGGCCTCACCGATGTACTGCCCGACATCCCCGGCCTCGCCGATCGGTGGGGGCGCGACGTACTGCACTGCCCGTATTGCCATGGCTGGGAGGTACGCGATCGCAGGATCGGCATCATCGGCAGCGCCATGATCGGACATCAGGCACAGATGTGGCGTCAGCTCACCGAGCACGTCACGGTGTTCGCCCACACGGCAACACGATCGGCCACCCAAGAACGCGAGCGACTTGCCGCACGTGGCATCGAGGTCGTCGACGGGGAGATCGCTCGGGTCGATGTCGAGGGCGACGCGATCGTCGGAGTGACGCTCGCGAGCGGCACGCAGATCCCGGTCGACGCATTGGTCGTCGGACCCAACTTCACCTCCCGCGCAGACGTCCTGTTGTCGCTGGGGCTGGCCACGACCGAGATGGTCATGAACGACCATGTTCTCGGCACGTACGTCGAGGCCGACCCCGTCGGTGCCACATCCGTGCCCGGCGTGTGGGTTGCGGGCAACGTGTCTGCACCGATGGACACCGTCGTGGCGGCGTCCGCGGCCGGAGTCAAGGCAGGCGCGGCGATCAACGGTGACCTGATCGAGGAGGAGGTTCGCCTCGCCGTCGAACAGGCGAAGGCCATCGCCTCCTGAATGCCCGGAGACTGGCGCCTGTGCGCTGTCACAACATCTGTTGAGCTTCTCCGGCCTCCGGGTCGTCTTCGGCCCCGTGTGCGCTGCGCAAAGACGTATATTCACCCATGGAGGCGCCGCGAACAGGCACGCGAACGCTACGAGCGAGAAGGAAGTAGGTCCTTCGATGAATACGAAGGTCGCTGCGCCCTTCGCCATGCACACCGTACGAACCGTCGGCCTGGGTGCAGTGGTCGTCGTCGCGGGCACCGTCTTCGTTCTCGGCGACGCCGGAGTGCGGGCCGGTGTGCTGGCCACCGTCGCAGTCGGATCGGTACTGGCCATCAGCGCCGCGATCCGTAGATACCGTCCCGACGACTCTCGATGCTGGTGGGCACTGTTCGGTGCCTCGGTGCTGTTCATGTTCGGGGTCTCGCTCCGCAGCGATCCCACCGCTCTGAACCATTCGTTCCCGCTGCTGCCGGATCTGTTCACCCTGACCGGGTACGCACTCGTCGGGTACGCACTGTCGCGGTGGATTCGAGATCGCCGGTCGATCGACGACATCACTCCGCTCGTCGACGCCGGCCTGATCTTTCTCGGCACCCTGTTCCTGTCGTGGTTGCTGTTCATCTCTCCGGCCCTGGGATCTCCCCGTTCGTCGGCATCGACGGTGTTCAACGGGCTGTATCCGGCGATCGACGCGGCACTGATCACCTTGACCACCTACCTGCTGTTCTCGTCCAAACCCCGTACCCCAGCGCTGCAGTGGGCTCTGATCGCACTCGTCGCGACACTCGTCGGCGACATCTCGTACGCCTTCGCGGCCACCACCGACGACGCGCCGTCCTCGGGATTGCTCGACGGCATCTACCTGTTCGCGTATCTCGCCCTGGCGATGGCCGCCCTGGATCCGTCGATGCGCACCGTCTCCCAGCGGCAGACTCCTGCACCGGCGCACAGCAGCCGCCGCGTCGTGTTCGTGGTGACGCTGCTGGTCGTCTGCGCCACGGTCCCGCTGCTGGGCTCGGCCGTGTCCACCGGAGATCTGATCGTGCGGTCCCTGTTGCTCGCCTCGATCCTGGTGGGGGCCTTCCTGCGCGGCGAACGCGCACTGACCCGAGTGCAGGTCGGCGAGGAGCACGCGAAATACCTTGCCGCTCACGATCTGTTGACCGGCCTACCGAACCGCACGATGCTCGACGAGGAGTTCACCCGGCTCGAGCGCACCGAGACTCCGGGGCGCACGTGCGTCCTGTTCGTCGACCTCGACAACTTCAAGATGGTCAACGACTCGTACGGTCACCGCGTCGGTGACGAACTCATCGTCGCCGCAGCGCGACGCATCCGCGCCGCCGTCGGTGCCGCCGACACCGTGGTCAGGTACGCCGGTGACGAGTTCGTCGTGTTGACCCGCCGCGATCGCGGCGGAGCAGAAGCGTTGGCCCGCCGCATCATCGATCGGACCAACGAGCCGTTCCCTCTGAGCGCCGCAACGGCATACGTCACGGCCTCGGTGGGAATCGCGGACGCGGACCGACTGCACGACGCCATCCGAGAGGCCGACACCGCGATGTATCACGCGAAATCTCTCGGCGCGGCGCGCTACGCGTCCTTCGACGAATCCCTGCGGGCCCGAGCGACATCCGCGATCGAGACCGCCACCGCGCTGCGCGGCGCGATCAGACGCGGCGAGCTCGAGGTGTACTACCAGCCTATCGTCGAGACGACCTCGCGCACCACCGTCGTCTACGAGGCACTCCTGCGCTGGAACTGGCAGGGGCGAGTGCGTACCCCCAACGAGTTCATCCCGATCGCCGAATCCACCAATCTCATCAAGGAAATCGGCGAATGGGTGCTGCGCACCGCGATGTCGGATCTGGTGACACTTCGTTCCAACGGGCAGGACGTCACCATGTCGGTGAACGTGTCCCCGATGCAGTTGCGTGACGATTCGTTGCCGGTGATCGTCGCGCGACTGCTCGACACGTACGGCCTCGACGGAGCAGATCTGGCCCTCGAGATCACCGAGAGCGTGCTGATCGACGACATGGGTACGGCGAAAAGCGTTCTCGACCGACTCGCCGCGATGGGTGTGCTCATCGTTCTCGACGACTTCGGTATCGGCTACTCCTCGTTGAGCAGGCTGCGCGCGATGCCGATCGCACTGCTCAAGATCGACAAGTCGTTCGTCCACCAGATCGGCACTTCGGAATCCGACACGCAGCTGATTCGCGCGATCGTCGCCATGGCGTCGGCGCTGCCGGTGGCCACGGTCGCCGAGGGCGTCGAGACCGAGGAGCAGGCCGCGATCATCGAGGCTCTCGAATGCCGCTTCGCGCAGGGCTTTCTGTTCGGTAGACCGGCACCCGTCGCGCATTGGCTTCTCGAATCTGCCGAGACCCGTGCCGGCAGGTGAGCCGGGTGTTAGCGTCGGGCGGTGTCTGTAATCGGAGTGCACCGCTCGACTGTCCTTGCGTGTGCCCTACTGCTGGTGCCGCTCGCCGCGTGCAGTAGCAGCGAGAGCACCGATCCCGACCCCGCGTCCGAGAACAGCTGTGTTCTCGGTGCCAGCGGCGGCACCCCGGTAGAGGGGACGCCGAGTGCGAGTTCGGGTGACATCTCCACCAATCCCGAAGTGGCGACCGGGTATCGATCCGACATGGCTCCGGTGGAGACGGCCTCGTATTCCGTCTCGACGGCCAACCCGGTCTCCACCGAGGCCGCGTGCGCGGTCCTGCGTGACGGTGGCACCGCGACCGACGCGCTGATCGTGGCGCAGACGGTGCTCGGCCTCGTCGAGCCGCAGTCCTCCGGCATCGGCGGCGGGGCCTTCCTGATGTACTACGACGCGGCCACCGGTGAAGTACAGAGCTACGACGGCCGCGAGACCGCCCCGATGAGTGCGACCGGCGACTACCTGCGGTACATCGACGACGTCGATCGCACTCTGCCGCAACCCGATGCCCGTTCGAGCGGCCGATCGATCGGCGTCCCCGGGGTGCTGCGGATGCTCGAGCAAGCCCACGACGATCACGGCACCAAGCAGTGGGGTGAGCTGTTCGACCCCGCAATCGGTCTCGCCGACAACGGAATCGAGATCAGCCCGCGCATGGCATCGTCCATTGCCGACTCGGCACCGAAGCTCGCCCTCGACCCCGCGTCCAAGGACTACTTCCTGGAGCCGGACGGCACCGGCAAGCCGGCCGGGACGGTGCTGAACAACCCGGCGATGTCGAAGACGCTCTCCGCCATCGCAACCGACGGTGCGGACGCCTTCTACACCGGTGACATCGCGCAGGCCATCGTCGACGCGACCGCGGACACCACCGCCGGCCGTACCCCCGGACAGATCACGCTGGAGGATCTCGCCGCGTACGAACCCAAGACCCGCACGGCCGTCTGCACCGAGTATCGCGACCACGACATCTGCGGTATGCCCGGCCCGTCCTCGGGCGGTATCGCGGTGGCGTCGGCGATGGGAATTCTGTCGAATTTCGATCTCGCGCAGTACGCCCCGACGGGAATGGACGCCAACGGCGGAACCCCGACGGCCGAGGGCGTGCACCTGATCGCCGAGGCCGAGCGCTTGGCCTACGCCGACCGCGACAAGTACGTCGCCGATCCGGACTTCGTACCACTGCCCGGCGGATCCCCCGATGCACTGCTCGATCCCGAATACCTCAGTGAGCGAGCGGGACTGATCGACGAGGGCAGATCCATGGGCACAGCGCAGCCCGGCGACTTCGGCCCGGTGCAGTTCGCCTCGTCCACCGATCCCGAGTTCGGCACCAGCCACATCTCCGTCGTCGACAGCCAGGGCAATGCAGCCTCGATGACGACGACCGTCGAGTCGGCTTTCGGCTCGTTCCACATGGTCGACGGCTTCCTGCTCAACAATCAGCTCACCGACTTCTCGGCATCGCCGGTGGCCGAGGACGGTACGCCGGTGGCCAATCGCGTCGAGCCGGGGAAGCGTCCGCGTAGTTCGATGGCACCGACCCTGGTCTTCGACCGAAACGACGACGGCACGCGCGGAGATCTGGCGCTCGTCGCCGGCTCTCCCGGCGGTTCGGTGATCATCCAGTTCGTCGTCAAAACACTGGTGGGACTGCTCGATTGGGGTATGGATCCGCAGCAGGCGGTGTCGATGGTCGACTTCGGTGCGGCCAACACCCCGTCGACCAACTACGGCGGTGAGCACCCGAACGTGATGGGCGAGAACGATCCGGTGGTCGTGCAGCTCCGCGAGATGGGCCACCAGGTGTCGGTCGCCGACCAGTCCAGCGGACTGAGTGCGCTGCAACGGACCGACGGAGGTTGGATCGGGGGAGCGGACCCACGCCGCGAGGGTGAGGTACTGGGCGGTTAACTCACAAACCGGTAGCCCATACCGGTTTCGGTGATCAGATGCACCGGGGACGCCGGATCTCGTTCGAGCTTCTGCCGCAGTTGGCCGAGATAGATTCGCAGATAATGTGTTTCACGCTCGTGGCCGGGTCCCCACACGGTGCGCAGTATGTCCTTCTGCGACACCAGCTTGCCCTCGTAGCGCACCAGCAGTTCGAGAACCCCCCATTCGGTGCGGGTCAGGTGCACGTTCTCGCCCTGCCGTACAACGGTTTTGGCGGCGAGATCGACGGTGAAGTCCTCGGTGACGACAACGGGGTCGGCGACGGAGTGCGGTCCACGGCGCAGCGCGGCGCGCAATCGGGCCAGCAACTCGTCCATGCCGAAGGGCTTGGTGACGAAGTCGTCGGCACCGGCGTCGAGTGCCTCGACGGTATCGGCCGAATCGGTGCGAGCCGAGAGCACCAGGATCGGTACGTCGGTCCAGCCGCGCAGACCGGCGATGACGTCGATTCCGTCGATGTCGGGCAGCCCGAGGTCGAGAATCACGATGTCCGGGTGGAAGTTCGCGGCCACCCGCAGCGCCTCTCCGCCACTCGCCGCGCTGACCACCTCGAACCCACGGACATTGAGGTTGATCCGCAGCGCCCGCACGATCTGCGGCTCGTCGTCGACGACGAGCACCCGCACCTTCACCTACTCGCCGCCTTCAACTCGACCGTCATCGTCAGCCCGCCGCCCACGGTGTTCGATGCCGTGACGGTACCGCCCATCGCCCGCACGAATCCTCGCACCACCGACAACCCGAGCCCGACGCCCACCGAGTTGTCGCGATCCCCGAGGCGCTGGAACGCGTCGAACATCGTCTCCTCGGCTCCCTCGGTGATGCCGGGGCCGTGGTCGGCGACGGAGATACTCGCCCACTCGCCGTGCACCGCCGCACTGACGATGATGTCGCCGGTGGGTGCGTAGCGGGCACTGTTGTGCACCAGGTTCGCCAGCACCCGCTCGAGCAGACCCGGGTCCGCCAGCACTTCGACATCGCCCACGTCCACTCGAACCCGATCGTCGGCTCCGATCAATGCGCCGGCCAACACGTCGTCGACGAAAACGGGTCGCAGGCTCGGCTGAACCACGCCCGCTTGCAGCCGCGAGGAATCGAGCAGATTGCTCACCAGAGCGGTCAGCTGATCGGCAGACTCGTCGATGGTGGCCAGCAACTCGTCGGTGTCCTCGGGCGAGAATTGCACGTCGGTGCTGCGCAGCGACGAGGACGCCGCTTTGACCGCCGACAGTGGCGTCCGCAGATCGTGGCTGACGGCGGAGAGCAATGCTCGACGCAACGCGTCGGCCTCGGCGAGCGCGTTGGCTCGGCTGGCTTCCTCGGCAAGACGCGCCTGACGGACCATGCCGGCCGCCTGATTGGCCACCGCCGCGAGTACCCGCCGATCGTGCGCGTGTGTGCGTTCGCCGACGAGCAGCAGCGTGAAGTCGCCCGCGTCGACCTCGGTGTCGGCTGCGGCACGGTCGACAGGAGCCTGCGCACCGGCGCTGCCCACGATGGATCCGGACTGGTTGTCCCACAGCGCAACGCCCGTCTGCCGATAGGTCTCACGGGCGCGTTCGAGGAGTGCGGTCAGATCCGCTCCGCGGAGTACCGATCCGGCGAACAGCGTCAGCAGCTCGGCTTCCTGGGTGGCCCGGCGTGCCTGACGCGTCCGCCGGGCGGCGGCGTCGACGAGGGCGGCGACGGCAACGGCGACGAGGAGCAGCACGACGGTGACGACGAAGTTGTCGGGCTCGGCGATCGTCAGGCTGTACCGGGGTGTGGTGAAGAAGCAGTTGAGCAGGAAGCCCGCGATCAACGCCGAGAGTGCCGCCGGCGCAACCCCTCCCAGCAGCGCGACACAGAGCACCACCATGAAGAACAGGGCGCTCTCACCGCTGGAGTCGAAGTCCGGTCCGACCGTGCTCAGTACGGCCGCGGCCAGGCACGGCACCAGGACGGCGGCGACCCACGCGATGATCCGTCGACGACCCGAATCGACCTGCATGCCCCTGCGGGTGGCCTGCTCGGCGTGGGTGACCATGTGTACGTCGATCTTTCCCGAGTTCTGCACCACCGCAGCGCCGATGCCCTCGTCGAGGATGCGGGCGGCACGTGACCGTCTCGAGGTGCCGATCACCAGCTGCGTCGCATTCACCCCGCGGGCGAAGTCGAGCAGCGTCGTCGGCACGTCGTCGCCGACGACGCTGTGCACGCTGGCACCCAGCCCGGCGGCCAGCTTGCGCACCGAACCCATCTGCGGTGCCGAGACACCCATGAGCCCGTCGCCGCGGACGATGTGCAGCACCATCAGCTCGGCACTGGACTTCGAGGCGATGCGACTGGCGCGGCGCAGCAACGTTTCCGATTCCGGGCCACCGGTCACCGCCACCACCACGCGCTCGCGGGCCTCCCACGTGTCGGTGATGCGATTGTCCTTGCGGTACTTCACCAGTGCCGCGTCGACCTGATCGGCGATCCACAGCAGCGCGAGCTCGCGCAGGGCGGTGAGGTTACCGCCGCGGAAGTAGTTGCTCAGTGCGGCGTCGACCTTCTCGGCGGCGTAGACGTTGCCGTGCCGCAATCTGCTGCGCAGCGCCTCGGGGGTGATGTCGACCAACTCGACCTCGTCAGCGGCTCGAACGACGCTGTCGGGCACGGTCTCTCGCTGCGGCACCCCGGTGATCTGCTGCACCACGTCGTTGAGCGATTCGAGATGCTGGACGTTGAGGGTGGAGATGACGTCGATGCCTGCGTCGAGCAGCACTTCGACGTCCTGCCACCGCTTGCCGTGCACGCTGCCCGGGGTGTTGGTGTGCGCCAGTTCGTCGACGAGCACCACCTGCGGCTTTCGGGCCAGGACGGCGTCGAGATCGAGTTCCTGCGCCGAGGACCCGCGGTACTCGACGGTCGCCATCGGCAACACTTCGATGCCGTCGAGCGCGTCGATCGTTCGCGCTCGGCCGTGTGTCTCGACGACCGCCGCCACGACGTCGCAGCCCCGGCTGCGCAGTCGATGCGCCTCGCCGAGCATGGCGAAGGTCTTGCCGACGCCGGGCGCTGCGCCGAGGTAGATCCGCAGCTCACCCCTGTCCGCCACAGCCTGTCTCCTCACCCGGCCGGTATGTGTCCCGTAGTGCCAGGTTCAACTCCGGAACGTTCACCGCTTCGGCACCGAGTACACCGTACTGCGGCCCGTGCGTGTACTCCGCGACCAGAGCCTCGACGTCGCTCACCGACGCCCCGTTGGCCTGAGCCACTCGCGCGATCTGGATGGCCGCGTAGGCGGGGCTGATGTCGGGATCGATCCCCGAACCGGACCCGGTGACGGCATCGGCGGGTACCGCAGCAGGATCGACGTTCTCCCGAGCGGCGATGGCAGCGCGGCGCTGCTCGACGAACGACGCCAGCACCTCGCTCGACGGCCCCTGGTTGGTCGGCAGCGCCGCCGCCGGATCCCCCGGAGCGAACGCGTCGTCGTCGGACACCGACCCGGTGACGCGGGTGTGGAAGAACGGATCCGGCTCTCCCGGAGCCACCTGCGGGTCGACGCCGATCAACGAGCTTCCGACGACGCAGCCCCGGGCGTCGCGCAGCGGCGAACCCTCGGCGGAGTCGGTCCCGATACGGCTGATGCCCCAGACCACGGCCGGGTAGCCGATGCCGAGAACGACCGTCAATGCCAGCAGCACTGCGAAGCCGGCCACGACCTGGCGAAGAAATCCCTGTACGAAGCGCATGATCAGCCAATCCCTGGAATGTGTCGAACGAGGAGGTCGATGAGCCAGATGCCGACGAACGGGCTGATGACGCCGCCGACGCCGTACACCAGCAGGTTCCGGCGCAGCAATGCTGCCGCCGACGCCGGGGTGTAGCGAACACCTTTCAGCGCCAACGGGATCAGCGCGACGATCACCAACGCATTGAAGATCACCGCAGACAGGATCGCCGATTCCGGCGTCGCCAGACGCATGATGTTGAGCCCACCGAGCTGCGGATAGACGGTGGAGAACATCGCCGGCAGAATCGCGGAGTACTTCGCCAGATCGTTGGCCAGCGAGAACGTCGTCAGCGCGCCGCGGGTGATGAGGAGCTGCTTGCCGATCTCGACGATCTCGATCAACTTCGTCGGGTCGGAATCGAGATCGACCATGTTGCCGGCTTCCTTGGCGGCGGACGTGCCGGTGTTCATCGCGACACCGACGTCGGCCTGGGCGAGAGCCGGGGCGTCGTTGGTCCCGTCGCCGGTCATCGCGACCAGCCTGCCGCCCTCCTGTTCCTGCCGGATCAGCGTGAGCTTGTCCTCGGGCGTCGCCTCGGCGAGGTAATCGTCGACCCCGGCCTCGGCGGCGATGGCCTTGGCGGTGAGCGGATTGTCGCCGGTCACCATCACCGTCCGAATTCCCATGGCGCGCAGCTGTGCGAACCGCTCGGCGATGCCCGGCTTGACCACGTCGGAGAGCTCCACGACACCGAGAGCACGAGCAGCAGAACCGGTCTCGCGTACCGCCACCACCAGCGGCGTACCGCCGTTCTGGGCAATGTCGTGCACGGTGGCGTCGAGATCTGCCGTCCCGCCACCCTCACGAATCCAGCCGTAGACCGAATCCGCTGCACCCTTGCGGATCTCCATGCCCGGTAGGTCCAACCCACTCATCCGAGTTTGCGCCGTGAAGGCCACGAACTCACCGCGCTCGGATTCGCCTTCTGCCGTTGCAGATTCGAAGTCACGCTCGACCAGTTCGACGATGCTGCGGCCCTCGGGGGTGCCGTCGGCGAGTGAGGACAGTCGGGCTGCCCGAGCCAGTTCGACGGCGTCGACGCCTGTGGCCGGGTGCAGTCCGGTCGCGCGTCGATTTCCGAACGTAATGGTGCCGGTCTTGTCCATCAGCAACGTGTCGATGTCGCCTGCCGCTTCCACTGCGCGTCCGGACATCGCCAGCACGTTGCGTTGCACCAGTCGGTCCATGCCCGCGATGCCGATCGCCGAGAGCAGCGCGCCGATCGTGGTGGGGATCAGACAGACCAACAGTGCGATCAGCTGGATCAGATCCTGCTGCTGCCCTGCGTAGTTCGACATCGGACCGATGGCGACGACGGCGAAGAGGAACACGATCGTCAGGGACGCGAGCAGGATGTTCAGGGCGATCTCGTTCGGCGTCTTCTGCCGAGCCGCGCCCTCGACGAGTGCGATCATTCGATCGACGAACGTCTCACCCTGCGCTGCAGTGATTTTCACGACGATCTCGTCCGAGAGCACGATGGTTCCGCCGGTCACCGCCGATCGGTCGCCGCCGGACTCGCGCACCACGGGAGCCGATTCTCCCGTGATCGCCGACTCGTCGACGGTGGCGATGCCCTCGATGACGTCGCCGTCACCGGGTATGACCTCACCTGCCGAGACGATCACCTCGTCGCCGACGAGCAATTCGGCACCGGCGACCTCTTCCACTCCGGATGCGGTGCGACGTCGGGCAACAGTGTCCTGCTTGACCTTTCGCAGGCTGGCGGCCTGGGCCTTGCCGCGGCCCTCGGCCACGGATTCGGCGAGGTTGGCGAACAGCACCGTGAACCACAGCCATCCGGTGACGAACCAGGCGAACACCGACGGCTGGGCGATCGAGAGGATGGTGGTGACGATGGAGCCGAGGAAGACGACGAACATGACCGGGTTGCGGGCCAGGTGCCTCGGGTCGAGTTTGCGGAACGCGCCGGGGACGGCCGTTCTCAGTGACAGGTTCATTGCATGGCCTCTGCTATGGGTCCGAGAGCAAGTGCGGGGAAGAACGTGAGGGCGGCGACGAGAATCGCGGTGCCGATCAGCAATGTGCCGAACAGCGGCCCGTCGGTGGGGAGGGTGCCTGCGTTGGGTGCGCTGCGTTTGGTCGTCGCCAGCGATCCGGCCAGTGCCAGCACGAAGACGATCGGCAGGAAGCGGCCGAGCAACATCGCGACACCGAGGGAGATCTGGAACCAGTCGCTGGTCACCGTCAGTCCACCGAAGGCGCTGCCGTTGTTGTTCGAGGCCGACGCGTAGGCGTAGAGCACCTCGGTGAAGCCGTGGATACCGGGATTGCCCTGATAGCTCGTCGTCGATTCGAGAATCACGGTGATGGACGTGCCGACGAGCACGAGGATCGGCATCACCAGTACCGACAGCGCGGCCATCGTGATGGCGCGTCGACCCAGCTTCTTGCCGAGGAATTCCGGAGTGCGGCCGACGAGCAGGCCACCGACGAACACGGCGATGACCGCGAGCACGAGCAATCCGTACAGGCCGGTGCCGACGCCGCCGGGCGCGATCTCGCCGAACAGCATGTTCAGCAGTACTGTTCCGCCGCCGAGTGCAGACATACTGTCGTGGGCGGAATTGACTGCGCCGGTGGATGTTCCGGTGGTGGACACGGCGAACAACGCCGACGCCGGAATTCCGAAGCGGACTTCCTTGCCTTCCATCATCGCGCCCGCGGCGGTTGCTGCGACGCCACGGGTTCCGGACTCGGCGAACAGCGTGACCGCCAGCAGCGTGGCCCAGAGCGACGCCATGACCGCCAGCAGCGTCACGCCCTGCTTGCGGTTTCCGACCATGGTGCCGAACGTGCGGGTGAGCGCGACCGGAATCAACAGCAGCGAGATGATCTGGACGATGTTGGTCAGTGGGGTCGGGTTCTCGAAAGGATGCGCGGAGTTGGCTGCGAGGATGCCGCCGCCGTTGGTGCCGATTTCCTTGATCGCCTCCTGAGAGGCAACGGGCGCAAGCGCATTGGTGACAGCCTGCCCGTCCAGTCCGGTGGAGGTGAATCCGGTCGAGAACGACATGATGGTGCCCTGAGTCAGCATGATCACGGCCACCAGCAGCGCCAGCGGCAACAGAATGCGCAGTGTCCCGCGAGTGAGGTCGACCCAGAAGTTGCCGAGCTCCCCGCCGGTGGAGACACGCACGAAGCCACGGATGACGGCGATCGCAACCGCGAGACCGACTGCGGCAGAGACGAAGTTCTGCACCGCGAGGCCCAGCGGCTGCGTCAGGTTGGACAGCGTGGTCTCGGGGACGTACGACTGCCAGTTGGTGTTGGTGACGAACGACGCGGCGGTGTTGAACGCCATCGCCGGGCTGACACCGGACAGGCCTCCGTTCAGCGGCAGCACACCCTGAATTCGCTGCAGTACGAACAGGAACACGACGCCGGCGAACGAGAACCCCAGCAGACTGGTGGAATAACCCACCCACGTCTGTTCCGAGGCGGAGTTCACCCGAGCCACCCGATAGAGCAGACGCTCGACGCGCGTGTCGTGGGACGAGTCGAACACTCGGGCCATGTAGTCGCCGAGCGGTACGTACGCCGCAGCCAGCACGACGATCACCACCGCGATCTGCAGGCCCGCGACAAGAGCAGGATTCATGGCGGCGTCAGAACCTCTCCGGATCGAGGAGAGCGACGAACAGGTACACCGCAACACATGCGGCAACCACGAGACAGAGCAATTCGGTCATTGCTCGATCCTGAATCCCGCCACCGAGCCGAGCCGCGTTCCTTACGCTTTCTTACGCCGTCGACCAGCGGTCATGACGCAGTTATTACGCTAGCGCTCCTCGATGTCGTCGACGCGGATCTCCACGACATCGCGTCCGAGGGTGGTGCCCAGCAGATCCGACACGGTGTCGATCGCGATGGTCGCCAGCTCGTCTCCCGCGGCCTGCAGGTCGTCGCCGTACACGCCGATCACCGCGACGAACAGGCCGATACAGGCATGGTCGTCGAGGTCGAGGTCGATCTCGGTCGGCTGCGCGCCGCGTACGCCTGCGAGTGCACGCCGGAGCGTCGTCTTGACGATGTGATCGCTGATGCGCAGCGAGTCCGCCGGTCCCGCCGTGGAGCCGAGCGGATACGCGCTGTCGATGGGCCACGTACGCCTGGTGGTGTTGCGCACTTTCGTGAGGATGGACGCGCTGATGTCCACCCAATTCGGTTCCGGCGGTGCGTCCCGAAGTTCGGTGGCAGCACGCGCGAGAACCGAATCCGGCTCTACTGGGTTCGCCATGTTGCCAACCTTTCGCTCAATGTTGCTCGTGCTCTGGTCAACTGACCACGTACTGCGCCTGCGGACAACGTCATGATCGCGCCGATCTCGGGATGTGTCAGGCCCTCGACCTCGCGGAGCAGCCAGCATGCCCGCTGGCGATAGGGCAGCTCCGACAACGCGACGCCCAGCTCGGTCATGAAGCTGTCGGCCTCGACATCGGCCTCGGGATTGCTGCCCGCGCCGGTGCTCTTGCGCTCGAACAACCAATCTTCGGCGGGTGGAACGCTGCGCTTGCGGCGATGGTCGATCACCTTGTGCGACACCAACGAGAACAACCATGTTCGCAGAGCCGATTCCCCACGGAAATTGTCGAGGCCCTTCCACGCTGCCACAAAAGCGTCCTGCACCACCTCCTCGGCGGCACCTTGATCGGACAACATGTTGCGCGCATAGCGGAACATCTCCGGGCCGTAGCGCCGGACGATCTCCTCGAACGCATCGGTCTCGCCCAGCGCCGCAGCGCCGACGAGAACGCGGTCCGACGCGTCAACCCACTCCATCGGGCCCCCAGTTCGCTTCATCGTGGTCATCGATCACGCAAGTCTCTCGATACCGGTTTACCAGTAGACGTAATCTATGACGTAGGTCACTTTATCCGGGCGTGCGTTTCACCGATCGAGCTACGACCAACTCCTGTCACACACTCTGCACCGAAGACATACAACGAAGAGAGGCATTCATGAGCTCCACGACGGACACCAAGGCAACCGTATCCGCAGCAGGCGAAGGAAAGACCGACATCACCACCAAGTCGGACTCCGTGCTCGTCAGCTCGCAGGGCCGCACCACCATTGCCGATACCGTCGTCTCCAAGATCGCCGGCATCGCCACCCGTGAGGTCCAGGGAGTGCACGCCGTCGGCGGCGGAGCCAGCCGCGCAATCGGCGCTCTCCGCGAGCGCATCCCCGGTGCCCGCGTCAACCAGTCGCAGGGCGTGTCGGTCGAGGTCGGCGAGCGTCAGGCAGCGGTCGACATCGACATCGTCGCTGACTACGGCGTCTCCATTGCAGACCTCGCAGCGGGCATCCGTCGCAACGTCATCAACGCCGTCGAGCGCATGACCGGCCTCGAGGTCACCGAGGTCAACATCGTCGTTCACGACATCTACCTCGACGACGGCTCGGACGACGAAGACACCACCAGCGAGCCCGCCACCACCCGAGTGCAGTGACCGACCCGCACATGACGGAACGTGACAGGTCCGAGGACATCGCCGACGCCGTACTGGCGATCGACGGTGTCGTCGGGCTGCACGGCGGCATGTTCGGTGAGGCCGCTACGTATCTGCCCGGGCGTCGTATCGCCGGCATCCGAATCGGTGAGGACGGGACCGAGGTCCACGTATCGCTGGAGTTCGGTGTCGCAGTCCGCGAGACGGCCGATGCAGTACGACGCACAGTGGCGGCGATGGTCGACGGGCCCGTGCACGTCACCGTCGAGGACATTGTGCGAGTCTGACCAGGTGAACCAGCACGCAGCGCAGGACCGAGCCGCCGAATACAAGGCGGCTCGGCGCGCTGTGGCACGCGAACACCACCCCGACATCGGCGGCGATCCGGCCCGGTACATGGCCGAACTCGCTGATGTCGACCGACGATTCGCGGTGCTGCCCTCGGCCCCTGTCAACGCAGCGAGCACACCGACGGCATTCCGTGCGTCCTCGATTCCGTCCCCTCTACGCACACTTCCCAAGCGGATCGCTCGTATCCGCAAACGCGTCACCAGGCGCAACTACTTCGAACTCTGAGTGGAGATCAAGACCATGACCACTGCAACCATCGGTTTGTTCGTGGGACTTCTGCTGGCCATCGCCGCAGCGGCAGGCGGCTTCACCGGCTTCCTCATCGCCATCGTTCTCGGCGGCCTCGGATTCTTCGTCGGCCGCTACATCGACGGCGAACTGGACCTGAACTCGATCATGCGTGGTCGCGGTCGTGACTGAGACAGCTGCGACCGACACCCCCGAGGACGCCGGCGAACGCGGATCACTGGAGATCAAGCACAAGGCCGTCGAGCGCCTGGCAGTACTCGCTGCCCGCAGCACCGACGCCGTTGCCGATCCTCAGCCGGGCCTGCGCGTCCTCGGTGGGCGTGACCTACCCAAGGCCGACGTGACGATCAACGGCTCCCGCGTTCGCGCCCAGGTCGCGGTGGCGGTCACCTGGCCATCGCCGCTGGCGAAGGTGGCCGCTGAAGTTCGCGCCGCCGTGGCTCGGGATCTGTCCGAGCTGGGCATCTACACCGTCGATCGAGTCGACGTCACCGTCCAATGCGTACCCGCCGAAGCAACCGTCGAAGAAGGGAGAGTGCAATGACCGCGAAAGCGACGAAGAAGCCGGTAGCGAACCCCGCCGCGGCCGTACCCGCAATCCTGTTCGCACTCGTCCTCATCGGAGCCGGTGTGGTCCTCGGCCGAGAAGCGTTGCTGAACCTGGGTGCCATCGACGGCCCCGAGTGGGTCGGCCCCGCTGCCACGAACCTGGACGGGCTCACCGCGCAGAGTTGGATGTTGCCGGGCGGAATCGCCGCCGTCGTCGTCGGATTCATCCTCGTTCTGCTCGCCGTCAAGCCACGCCGGCGGACTCACCGTGCCCTCACCGAGCAGGACGTCTGGCTCCGCAAGGGTGACGTCGCCGCTGTTGCTCGCACTGCCACTCTCGACAACGCCGGTGTCGACTCCGCGACGGCCAAGGCCGGAAACAAGAAGGTCACCGTCGCCGCGTCGACCGTGACGGGCACCGACACCGCAGCGCTGAAATCGTCGATCGCCACCTCCGTCGACGACGCTCTCCGCCCACTCGCGCCGGCACCGAAAGTCCGCACGCGAGTGCGAACGACAGGACAACCATCGTGAAACGCGCAACTGCCTCGGTCGACCGCACCAGTACAGCGGTCGTCGGACTCGCACTGATCGCCCTCGGCGGCGGAGCAATCGCGTGGGAACGTGGCCAGTTCCCGGGCCGCGAGCGCATCGATGCCGCGTTCGTCGACACCACCGTCGACGCCGGCTGGTGGCCTTGGGCTCTCGGAGCAGGCGCGATCGTTCTCGTACTTCTCGGACTCTGGTGGTTGCTCGCGCACCTGCCCCGCCGTTCGGTCGGCACCGTCGCGTTCTCGTCCACCGCAGACTCGGATGTCGACGGCAGGCTCAGTGTCGATCTGACCACCGTCGCCAAGAGTGCTGCCAAGTCCCTGGCAGCTCACGAGGGCGTCGTGTCGGCACACGGCCGATCGGTGTCGGACCGCGGTCAGCGGGTCGTCGAGATCACCGCGACCATCGACCCGGCCGTGACGACACTCGACAAGGTCTCCGCGGTGGCGGCACAGACGCGCAACGACATCGTGACGTCACTGGACGGCACTCCCGCCGCAGTGCGAATCCTGTTGCAGTGCGGAAAGTCTCGAAAGCAGTCCGTTCGCGTGAGCTGACTTCCGCTCGCACGCTCAGGAGAATTCGATCTCCCCGATCAGGCCGTGATGGTCCGATCCGGGGAGATCGATTCTTTCCAGCGACCGCGCATGGCCGGAGTTGGTGAGGATGTGGTCGATCCCGACGACAGCGGGCGTGCCCTTGTCCGTGGGATAGGTCGGGATCAGGCCCTTGCCCAATTGTGCTGCGGCGTCCGAGTATCCGACGTCGAGCAGGTTGCGGAACTTCTTGTGCGAGTACGTGGTGTTGAAGTCCCCGCTGACGATCACCCGGCCGGTGCCTGCCACCGCCTCCAAATCGTTTCGGAGCGTGTCCAATTCAGCGGTCCAGATGTCCGCCGGGGTGATGTAGGCGGGACCGGGATGCACGGCCAGCAGCGTGACCGGCTCGGAACCGGGGACCTCGACCTCGGTGGCGAGATTGACCGGGCCGTATCCGTTGAGCTGCCGGTTGTCCGAGATCGGGAATCGGCTGTAGATTCCGGCTCCGCCGCCGCCGGTCACGTGCGGCTCGAGGTAGCTGTAGGGAAAGAGTTCGTCCATACCGGCGTCACGGAGACCGACCACCGACGCGTCGGTCAGTTCCTGGATCGTGACGACATCGACGGCACTGTCGCGGGCCTGACCGACCACAGCAATGGGATCGGCCAGCCCGATCATCAGATTCGCCTGCATGACGCGCAACCGCACGCCCTCGCTGCCCGTCGCGTCCTCCGGTGCCGCGTCCGCCACGTAGAGCGGTGCGTAGGCCACTGCGCCTGCAGCGAGAACCAGTGCGGAGACTCCCGCCAGAACCCAGCGCCTACCGATCAACGCCACCAGGGCACCGACCACCACGGCGATGAACATCAGCGGAACGAACGACGCGAGCGCGATCAGGACGTTGACCCGGGTGTCGGTGTAGTAGACGCCCAGTGCCACGAGCCCAGTAGCGATGCCCAGAATGGCGATCGAGCCGGTGAGTATTCGTATCCAGGTTCGCTGCATCCGCCCTAGAGTAGCTACGCTCGCACGCCGCCGACCAACGCTCGGATGGTCGTCCAGGTCATCGACAACAAACCGCGAACCGCCGCGAACGAGAACGCAATGGACCACACCGTTCGTGTCGACGGTTCTTCGACCGGCACTCCGGCGAATCGATCGGACAACCAGTTCAAAGTCAGAGGCGCACCGATCGGGTGCAGCGACAGGTGTTCGCTCAGCCGATCCCGCAGATAGGTCACGTGGGCTCCGGCCTCGATGTACCGATCCACCTGCCCGTCGACGTCGTCGACGGCGATGATCTGATCGTGCACCGACTGAATGACCAGCAGCGGTGCCGTCGGGGCGGTGCGCCCGGGCTGAATATCCAGGAACACCTGCACGATCTCGGGCAGTGCCAACAGATCGGCCAGCGGAACGTCGATGTAGTGGTCCAGGTCGTGCCTGGCCAGTTTGGTCACGGCGCGCACTGTCGTCATCGACTCCACGGAATCGAGAATGCGCATTCCGTCCTCGTCGACGTGCTGACGGATCACCCGATCGAGCTCGGGGTAGGTCCGCCGCAGGCCGGCCACCACCAGTGTCGGCAATGCTGCGTGCAGCGTCGCATTGAGCCGGGTGAACGCCGAACCCGGATCGCCGACGGGGGAGCCGAGGGCGGCACCGACCAGCTCGATCTCCGGTGCGTATTCCGGAGCCATCTCCGCTGCCCAGGATGTTGCGAGCCCGCCGCCCGAGTAGCCCCACAGCGCGACCGGCGTGCTGTCGTTCAATTCGAGCGGCTCGAACGACAACGCCGCGCGGATGGCGTCGAGCGTGCAGAACCCGGGTTCCTGCGGCGAACCCCAGTGGCCGTCGGGTCCCTCGTGATCCGGGATCGAGATGGTCCACCCTCGGCGCAGGGCGTGCAGTACCAGCAGGAACTCGAACTGTGGGACCGCGCCGAACGCCCGCGAGCCACGCCGAAGCGCGTAGGACGGGAAGCACGAGGATGCGACGCCGTCGATCGCACACTGATACGACAGAAGTACCGGCTCCGCGTCCCGCGGGCGCAGCACCGTCGTGACGCTGGCCTGGGGATACCCACCGAGATCAGCGGTTCGATAGAGCAGCTGCCATGCATCGACTCGCTGGCGCACACGACCGAACATCGCGACCTCGACCGGCCGTACCTTGAGAATCGTCCCCGGTGGAGCCGCTTCGTACCCATCGGGCGCGGCGTAGAAGGGGTCGTCCTCCGGCCTGGTCGCGTCGCTCCGGCTCGGTGCTCGTTCCACCGGCCAGGGCTGTTCGTCCTCCATCGATCTGTCGACGCTCATGTCCCACCGCTTCTTGTCCGAGTCTCGCCGTCACACTAACTTGCCCTCAACGACTCCATTTCATGCAGCCTGCTGCCAATTGGTGATCAGGACGTCGGTCGCGTAGCTGAGGTCGAGGCCCTCCCCACCCCAGTTCGGGATTATGGCGTCGGGCGCGATGCCTTTGTGTCGCCGCCTGAGTTCGTCCGCGTCGCCGGACATCGTCGGCGCGTGAATCATCTCCATTCCCGAAGGATGGTGAAACGAGAAGCGTTGATCGTCGAGGGCTTCGATGAAGAAGTAGCCGTCGTGCAGCGCTCGATGGTGTTCGCCGCACAGCAGGACCAGGTTGTCGAGCGTGGTCTTGCCTCCCTGTGAGCGGTAGGTGACGTGATGGGCATGCAGAAATCGAGTGCGCCCACACCCGGGCACCGTGCAGCATCGATCCCGAATGATCAACTGCCGCAATTGGGTTCGGCTCGGCGCTTTCGCAGTCGAACTCCACCGCACAGTCTTGCCGAGGCGGCCGTGGCCGACCGTCCGCATGACCGCAGAACACAGCACCTGAGCCAACGTTTCGTCGTCCAGACCCGGGCCGTCGTCGAAATGGGCATGATCGTGACCCGCCTCGTCGATGCCGCCGAGGTGGACCAACACTTCCGCTGCCGGTGAGACCACCGGCGAATCCATTCCGGCACAGACCATCTCGGCCATGGCAATCATCGCCGGCACCGGGTTCGACGGTGCCGGAGCCGCCCGGTCACCCTCGGATTCGCCCTCGGTTCGGGTGCGCTCGTACTCCGCCCTGGTCAATGCAGCCAGAAACCGCTTGCCGTCCTCGGGCCGAAAGCGCGCCGTCAGCACGAGCGAGCCGTCGTCCTCGTCCCAGCGCCACCGCCCCACGGACGGATCGGCATCGACTCCGTTACCCCTGGTCGGACGCATCGCTTTCTTCAGGCCACGGCACAGACGCTCGATGTGGGCAGCAGGTGCATCGAGCGCCTTCTGCAGCAGCGACGCCTCGTTGTCGACCGTGGCCACCCTCGTCATCGCCCGAACCTTCGAGTAGGAAACCGTGCCGCTCAGGTACGCCGAGGTGATCAGCGGCAACTCCCGCATCGCCTTGGCCACCCGTACCTGCTCACGGGCCGTGTGCAGGTCGACTCCCGCACGCCACGACAACCAGTGCGCACAGGACCGCACTTCCCATCCCGCCCATCCGCGTCGAGCATCGAACTCACCCACCAGAATCAGATACTGCGCCGACGCCGCAGCGATCTGACCGGCCAGAGCGCAGATCTCGGTCTCGATTTCTCTCGTCTCGATCCGTCCCGCCTCGGATCCTGCCTCTTGCATGTCGCTCATGAACGCCCCCATTCATCGAATGCATGTTCGACGAAGCGTACGACGCGGTACCGACAAGAACTTCTCGACGAGGTCCGACGCGTCCCCGCGGGGACGTTCCGGGCTTGCTTTCTCGCTGTCCGGCCCGATACTGACACCGGATGCTGGTTCCGAGCGGAGGGCGGTAGGCGCACGTGAGCGACGACCCGCCGGTACCCGAGCAGGCCACGAGACATCCGGCACCGACTGGGCAGCGAATGCCCTACATGGCCGACGTCCGCAATCCTCTCGCGCGCTTTCGCAGTCCGCTGCGCAGCACGTGGTTGACGTCGCTGTTCGGTGCGGTGCTGCTCGTCGCGCTGCCGATCATCACGGTGACGGGGCTGCTCTCGTACAGCGCCTACGGACCGCAGTTCGGCCAGGCCAGACCCGGAGCCGTCGGGTGGCTGCGGTTGCCGTACTTCGACTGGCCCACCAACCCTGCCTGGCTGTACCAACTCACCCAGGGCCTGCACGTCGGGCTCGGGCTGATCATCGTGCCGCTCGTCATCGCCAAACTGTGGTCGGTGATGCCCAAGCTGGTCGAACTACCACCGGTCCGATCGCCGGCACATGCGCTCGAACGACTGTCGCTGTTGGCACTGGTCGGTGGCCTGCTGTTCGAGATCGTCACCGGCGTTCTCAACATCCAGTACGACTACGTGTTCGGTTTCGACTTCTACGCCGCTCACTACTTCGGTGCCTGGGTGTTCATCTCCGGATTTCTCGTGCACCTCGGTCTCAAGGTTCCGCTGATGTGGCGCACCCTGAGGTCCGAGTCCCTGATGGACGTGTTGCGGGCCCGCAACGAAGCTCCGGACCAGCAGTGCGACGACAGCCCCCCGTCGACCATGAGTCGACGCGGTGCCATCGGATTGGTCGCTGCCGGAATGGGTTTCGTCGCGGTGTTGACCGTCGGCCAGACGCTCGGAGGAGTGCTGCGCAAGGCCGCGATTCTGCTGCCTCGCGGACGCTCGTACGGTGACGGCCCCAACGACTTCCAGATCAACCGAACCGCCGAAGCTGCGGGGATCACCGAGGCGCAGACCGGGCCCGACTGGCAACTGACGATCAGCAGCGCAGCCGACGACGCCGTCCCGGTGGTGCTGTCTCGGGGCAGGCTGCTGTCGATGCCGCAGCGCACTGCCGAACTTCCGATCGCGTGCGTAGAAGGATGGTCGACCACGCAGACGTGGACCGGCGTCCCGTTGGCCGAACTCGCCGCGCTCGCAGGCGTACCCGCACCGCGATCGGCCGAGGTCACTTCGCTCGAGCAGAACGGTGCATTCACGCGCGCGGTACTACAGGGAAATCAAGCGAGCCATCCGGATTCGTTGCTCGCGTTGCAAGTCAACGGCGTGGATCTCTCGCTCGATCACGGATTTCCCGCGCGCGTGATCGTGCCTGCGCTGCCGGGCGTACACAACACCAAATGGGTTGCCACCATCGTGTTCCGTTCGTGACTTCCGGCTGTGCGCTTTTCAAACCTCCGTGAATGGTAAAGAATCTTTCTTCGGTGGCCCGTGGGGCTGCCGACGAGGGTGTGTTCTCTCGCCTCGATGAGTTCCGAAGGTCATGCCACGATGCTTGCTTTGTCCAGAGGCCTCCTCGCCGCAGGTGCAGCGCTCACGCTGCTGTTCGCCGCAGGATGCTCGTCGTCCGAATCGGGCAATGCCGTTGCCGCAGACACCACCACCTCGTCCTCCACGTCCGCCGCGGCCGGCACCACCGATGACGTATCCGGCCAGGAAGGCATCGACGCCGGCGGCTCCACCGACATCGACGTCGAGATCGGTCAATGCGTCCAACTCGGCGGAACGATGACGGCCGCCACCATCGAGAACGCCGAATGCGGCAGCATGGAATCGAACTACAAGGTCATCGCCAAGGCCGAGCAGAACGAGCAGTGCCCCACCGACGTGAATCAGACCTACTACGAGACACTCGACGGTGTGGAGCAGGGGGCACTGTGCCTCGACGTCGACTGGGTCGTCGACGCTGCATGAGCGTGCCCACCGTCGGTATGGACGAGCCCTCACGAGTCGACTGCAACGACCCCACCGCGACCGACGTCGAACAGGTCACCGAGATCAAGACCGGTACCGCCGATCCCAACGAATGCCCCGAGGGTGGATTCGCCTACGATTCAAGGCAATTCGTCGTCTGCACCACGACGATCTCCTAGTCGAGCTGCGCCGTCACCATCTGCGTGACGTAGCGGTAGTCCACGTAGCTGTGGCGGGCGATGGCCGCGTGTACTGCGCCCAGGACCTCGCCGCGGCGCACGTCGTCCAGGGCTAGATGGCTCGAGTACGTGGCGGCCATGGCGCAGAATTCATCTGCGGAATAGCGCTGAACCCATTCGTATGTCGAGGTCGTCCACGGACCGAAGCCGGCAGCGCGGGGCACGTTCGACTCCGGTTGCGCACCGAGAGAGTGCGCCAACAGTGGTGCCGCTGCCGGCTCGGTTGCGTCGTAGGCCGCCCTGACCGCTTCCCATGCCGGGCCCTCTAGGTCGCCCGGCATGTTCCACCACAACCGAAGGACGCCGCCGGGGACCAACGCGCGGGCCGCTACTGCAGCTCCTTGCTCGTGGTTCACCCAATGCCAGGATTGGGCGGCGACGACTACATCGAACGACGCCGCCGGGACTGCACAATCCTCGAACCGTGACACCTGCACTTCGACGTCGCGGTTCTCGGTGCGCCGCCGAACCAGCTCTGCCATAGCCGGATCCGGTTCCACCGCAACGACGGACGCACCGAGTTCGGCCAATGCAACGGTGGCTTTACCGGTGCCTGCTCCCGCCTCGAGCACTCGCAGCCCGTCCCCGGTCACGACGTCCGCGTACAACTCGGCGGGGTAGCCGGGACGGGCCCGGTCGTAATTCTCGGCAACCTTGCCGAAGCTCAGTGCACGCGATGACTGCTCTCCGTCGGTCACCGCATCGACGGTACCGAGCGCTGACTTGCCAGGAACCGTACGTTTCGTAAAGAGTGAGACAGGTCACTGAGCAACCCCCGGCGCACGAGGAGAATCGATGACCGAGACCACTGCACCTCCGAAATGGAAGGTGGTCGGCCCCGGACTCGTGGTCGCCGCAACCGGCATCGGGGCTGCCGACCTAGTCGCGACTCTGGTGGCCGGCTCGCGCTACGGCTACGCACTGCTCTGGGTCATCATCGTCGGCGTCGTCATGAAAGTCGTTCTGGTGGAGGGTGCCGGCCGCTACACGTTGGCGTCGGGCAACACGATCTTTCAGGGCTGGCGTTCGCTGGGTAAGTGGACGACGGTCTATTTCGCGCCGTACATCGTGATCTGGGGATTCGTCTACGGTGCTGCGGCGATGTCGTCGAGCGCGTTGCCGATCGTCGCGCTGTTCCCGGCCTTGGATCTGAAGGTTGTCGCCATCGCGTCCGGGCTCCTCGGGTTCGCGTTGATCTGGCTCGGTAGCTACGGGTTCTTCGAGAAGATCATCACCGTCTTCGTGGGCATCATGTTCGTGACCGTGATCGGCGCTGCGGTAGTAGCGGTTCCGAACGTTCCCGCCATCGTCAAGGGCATCGTCCCCACCATTCCCGACGGCTCCATCGTGTACGTCCTCGGCCTCGCAGGTGGCGTCGGCGGCACCATCACGCTCGCCGCATACGGCTACTGGCTGCGCGAGAAAGGCTGGATCACACCGAAATTCATGCGCGTCATGCGCATCGACAATTCGATGGCCTACGTCATCTCCGGAATCTTCGTCCTCGCCATGCTCATCGTCGGTGCCGAGCTGCTGTACTCGTCGCAGATCGCGATCTCCACCGGCGATCAGGGCCTGATTCAACTCTCCGACGTGCTCGCCGAGCGCTACGGCACGGTGTTCGGGTACGTCTTCCTCATCGGATTCTGGTCGGCGTCGTTCTCGTCCCTGATCGGGGTGTGGAACGGAGTGAGCCTGATGTTCGCGGACTTCGTCGGCAATCTGAAGGGGCTCGAACAGGGCCACCCCGAAACACGCGTGGGCGGTAAGTACTTCCGCTGGTACGTCGCATGGTTGACGTTCCCGCCGATGGCGCTGCTGTGGCTGGACCAACCGATCGGACTCGTGCTCGCATACGGCGTCCTCGGGGCGGTCTTCATGCCGTTCCTGGCGGTGACGCTGTTGATTCTGCTCAACAGCGATCGGGTGCCACAGCAGTGGCGCAACGGCTGGTTCACCAACCTGACGCTGGGTGTCTGCGCATTCCTGTTCGCGTGGCTCGCCGTCGACCAGGTCTTGGACGCACTCGACAAGTACGTGTACTAGTCGGCCGCTTCCAGGCGGGCGCGCAGCGTCGACTCCGTGTGCTTGATCGCCTGACCCACAACGGGTTCGACCACAGCGCCGAGCACCTTGCCTGCAATTCCGCCGGGAAGGCTGTAGCGGAACACCACATCCAGACGGGTACCGCCGTCTGCCGTGTCGGAGAACGACCACGTGGACGAGTTGGACAGGCCCTCGACCGATTCGAGCGTGAGCCTCTCGTTGTGGACCCATTCGGTCACGTGCACAACGGAGGTGAGAGCCTTCGGACCGATCTGCATCGTCGCGTCGTACGTGGCTCCGAGACCGGACAAAATGTCGCTCCTCGGCTCGAACCGGGTGATGCCGAACATCCACTGCGGGACGTTTCTGAAGTCGTCCATGTAAGCGAATGCCGCATCACGACTGGTCGACGCCATGGCCGAACGATTGATTTCACGCACTCGTGCACCCTAGTACATGCTACGGCGTGTTACGCATACTTTGGCGGTCCGTTTCAGCGGCGCACGTATCCCGCCTGCATATCCACCACGTTGACCAATGCCGAACCGCGGACGTACCGCTGCAGGTTGTCCTCGAACAGCGCCCACAGACGCTCTGCGAAATCGTCGGAGTCGCCCGCCAGATGCGCGGTCAGGATGACGTTGTCCATGTCCCACAGCGGGCTCGTGTCCGGCAACGGTTCGACCTCGAACACGTCCAACACGGCCCACCCGATCGCTCCGGATCCCAGGGCATCGCACAGGGCCCGCTCGTCGACGACGGGACCGCGGGCGATGTTGACCAGGCCTGCATCGGAACGCATGGCCCCCAGCACCGCCGCGTCGACGAGTCCGCGCGAGGCATCGGTCAGCGGTGTCGCCAGCACGATCACGTCGTATTCGCCTGCATACGAGGGCAATTCTCGAAAGTTTCGGATCCGCGAGAACTCCGAATCGCCCGGTCGCTCGGACGTTGCCGCCGCCTCGACGCGCATACCGAGCGCGCCGAGTACGCGGCCGATCTCGCGTCCGATCGAACCAGGACCGACGACGAGGGCGGCGCGACCGTGAATTCCGCCGGCAACTCTGTGCTCCCACACCCGCTCGCGCTGCCGAGCAAGCGCCAGGGGCAGCTTCTTCACCGACGCCAGGATGCCGGCTGCGACGTACTCGGCGATGGCCCGGTCGAGGATGCCACCGGAATTGGTCAGCGTCCACAGGCTCTCGCGCAGAACCGGATCCAGCAGTCTGTCGACTCCGGCACTCGACGCGTGGATCCAGCGAAGATTCTCGGCACCGGGCCACACGCCCCGCAGATCGGCAGTCTCGAAGGTCCGAAACAGCAGCACCTCGGCCCACGACACCGCGTCGGCGAGTTCGTCCATGAGGCAGCTTCGGAAGTCGACTCCATCGATCAGGGGGAAGGTCCTCCGGTCCGAACCGCTCTCGACCACAAGCACGTTCACCACAGAACTCGCCACCTCCGTACCATGGCACCGTGCTCACCGTGGAACCCGCAACTGCCGCCGACGCGGCAACGATACTCGGCCTCCGGCACGCCGCCGAGGACTGGCTCTCGGATCGAGGAATCGATCAGTGGACGCCACGCGAGGTGCCCCTCGGCACTGTCGCAGCGCAGATCGAGGCAGGAGAGTTCTACGTCGCCCGACGCGATCCCGGCGGCCCGATAGTCGGAGCACTGCGCTTGATCGGATCCGACCCGACCATCTGGCCCGAGCACGACGAACTGGCCTGCTACGTACACGGATTGGTGATCGACAGAAGCGAGGCCGGTACCGGCCTCGGCGCGTCGCTGCTCGAGTGGGCGTCGGAGCAGACTCGCCGGGAAGGACGCTCGCTGCTGCGTCTGGACTGCGCCGAGACCAACGGTGCGTTGCGCAGCTACTACCTCGATCAGGGGTTCCGCTACGTCGGCCGCCGCGAGTTCGCCGAGGGCAGTGCATGGTTCAGCGTTGCCCTTTTCGAGAAGCCGACCGATCGGTAGTGTCTCGTCCATGGGCGAGAACCGGGATCGTATGCTGCGCGGAGAACTGTACCGAGACAACGATCCCGAACTGGTGGCGTCTCGGGTGGCGTGCGGCAGGCTATTGGACCGATTCAACGCAACCGACGCAGACCGGAACGAAGAGCGTCGGGAGATTCTCGGCGAATTGCTCGGATCCTTCGGAGACGATTCGTGGATCATGCCCAGGTTCCAATGTGATTACGGCACAAACATTTCCATCGGATCGAACAGTTTCCTCAACTACGACGCGATCCTGTTGGACTGCGCGCCCATCACCATCGGCGACGATGTGTCGATCGGACCACGGGCACAACTGCTGACGCCGCTGCACCCCATGGAGGATCACGAGGCGCGCCGAACACGCTGGGAGAGCGCTCTTCCCATCGTCATCGGGAACAACGTCTGGCTGGGCGGCGGAGTCATCGTGTGCCCGGGCGTCACGATCGGCGACAACTCGGTGATCGGTGCAGGCAGCGTCGTCACCCGGGACGTGCCGTCGCGCACCTTCGCTGCCGGCAACCCGAGTCGGACCATTCGCGCCCTACCGTGAGATCACCTCGTGCAAGATCTTGTCGGAGTCACCGACGAGGGTGCCGACGGCCATCCGGGCGCCCCACCAGATGCCCAACCACCCGATAGCCGCGGCCACGGGAACGGACAGGTACGCGAACGCACCGGGCAGGAGCAGTGCCAGCAGCAGACCGGGCACCACCGACACTCCGAGTACGACCATCGACAGCAAGATCAATGCGAACGAACCTCCGTTGAACGACCCTCGGGTGTTCAGCGAAAAGGCCTTGGTGGGTTCGGGGACCGGGTAGGCGGCACGGACCGAGATCACGACGATGAGCCCTGCACTGACCCCGAGCATCGACAGCGTCACCGAAATGGGGACCGCCAGCCGGTCGAGCCCGAGGTCACCGAACACTCGGACCACCGTCGTCGACACGATAGCGAACGGTGCCGCAACCATCAGCCACGCGATCTGCCGACCACGGACGTCGTCGCGCAGAGCCTGCGGAATCATCACCAGATGCCACATCGAACCGCCGTCGAGGCCGTACAGATTCGATCCCGCGCCCATCGCCATGTAGATCACCATCCACGCACCCCACTCTGCGGTGAACGGAATCGAGTCGGTCAGCAACGGCTGAGACATCGCCACGGTGACCACCCTGGACAGCGTCACGAAGAGTACGACGGTCGCAGGCCAGGCCACCAGGGCAAGCGGAAGTGCTGCGAGAGAACGGGACACGGCATAGATCGGGATCGACGCGGTCGCGATGGCTGTCAACGGCACGAGCATCCCGTACGCCGAGGTGGCCAACAGGGCACGCGCCAGGCGTGAGGGTTTCACCGACAGCATCTGGAAGTGGCGGGGCTGGATGTTGTCGTCGGAGATACCCGAGAGCACCGGGAACAGCACCCAGCTCAGACCGATCAGTGTCAGCCCGAGGCTCACGGTGCCGCCGACCAACACCTGCGAGGCTCCACTGCGCGCAGACAACACACACGCCAATACCGCGAAGACCAGCCCCAGCAACCCGAACACGCTTTTCACCACTGCTTGGCCGCCCCTGAATTGCCTGCGGTAGAGCGTGATTCGCATCTGCAAGACGGTTCGACCCAGAGACGTCACGAGCGCATCCAGGACAGGCCGTCGGGGTTCTGTTCGCGAGTACCGACCAGGCGAACGAAGGCCTCGTCCAGACTTCCGCCGTTGCGGACCTCGTCCACCGTTCCCGCAGCCACGACTCGGCCACCGGTGATGACGCCGACGTGGGTACAGAGCTGCTCGACGAGTGCCATCACGTGACTCGACAGGATCACCGATCCGCCGGACCGGACGAATTGGACCAGGATGGTGCGAATGGTGGTGGAGGAGATGGGGTCGACCGCCTCGAAGGGCTCGTCCAGCACCAACAGCCGGGGGCCGTGCAACAGCGCCGAGGCCAGCCCGATCTTCTTGGTCATACCCGCTGAATAGTCGGCGATGACGGTTCCCCCGGCGTCGGCAAGATCCAATGCGTCCAACAGCTCGTCTCGACGCTGCGCAATCACGTCCTCGGGCATTGCGCGCAGTCGTCCGAAGTAGGTCAGAAGCTCGTGGCCGGTGAACTGGGATGGCAGAGCGAGCCCGTCGGGCAGTACTCCGAGTAGCTCTTTCGCGGCGATGGGGTCGGCCCAGACGTCTCGTCCGAACACCAGACTTCGGCCGTACTGTGGCCTGAGCAGACCGACTGCCATGGACAGACACGTCGTCTTGCCTGCGCCGTTGGGGCCGACGAGCCCGAACATCGAACCGGGTGGAACCATCAGCGACAGGTCGTCGACTGCAACTTTGGGGCCGAAAGCCATACAGAGGTGCTCGATCAGCAGGGCAGCAGAATTCGTTTGCACGGGTAACAGACTAACCGGTATGGGACGGTTCGTCATCCGGTATCGATCAGCCGTCCCGGTACCATCTGGGCATGAATCGCACGGCAGTGGTCACCGGAGCTTCGTCGGGTATCGGACACGCGGTTGCGCAGGCGCTCCTCGCCCGGGGGTATCGAGTGATCGGCACCTCCCGCAATCCGGACTCGATGACCGACGCGCAACGGGCCACCGGCGTCGAGTATCGCGCTCTCGACCTCACCGATGCCGACTCGATCCGGAACTTCGTCGCCGATCTCGGTGTCGTCGACGTGTTGGTCAACAACGCCGGTGAGAGTCAGTCCGGGCCGTTCGAGGAGCTGCCGACCGATGCCATCGAGCGGTTGTTCCAGTTGAACGTCTTCGGTGCAGTGACGCTGTCCCAGGGCGTCATTCCCGGTATGCGCGAGCGTGGCTACGGCCGCATCGTGATGATCGGATCGATGCTGGCGAGCTTCCCGCTCGCCTACCGCTCGTCGTACGCGTCGACGAAGGCCGCCATCAAGGGCTTCTCCGATGCCGCGCGCCTGGAACTCTCGCCCTTCGGCGTGTGGATGACCACCGTCGAGCCGGGCTCGATCAACACCGGAATCAGTGAGCGTCGGACCAAATACATCGCACCGGATTCGGTCCACCGAGACGACTTCCACACCGCGATCTCGTCCCTGGACCGCAAGGAGGGAACCGGCATCTCCGCCGAGCAAGTCGCGGAGGTGGTGTTGAAGGCCATCGAGGCAGACAAGCCGAAACCGTTGTACGCCAGAGGAAGCAACGCACCGGTCGTGTTCATGGCGCGGCGATTGCTCCCGGCGACCTTCATGGAGAAGACAATTGCGAAGATGTTCGGGCTGAAGAGATAGTTTGAACCTCTGACCTGGTGGAATACAGCCGGGTGAACTATTTCCCTCTCGACTTACCGTGATAGAAACTCTCGGCTTGGTCCTGGCCGCCACGGGTCTGATCGTCGCCGCACAGGTGATCTCGAAGAAGACGACGCTGCCCGCGGCCGCGTTGCTGACCCTCGCCGGCCTGGCGGTCTCGGCATCGGCGTTGCCCGACATCGTTCTCGACCCCGAGGTCGTTCTGACCCTGGTAATTCCGCCGCTGCTCTACAGCGCTGCGCTGAACTCTTCACTGATCGCCATCCGCCGCAACGTATGGACGATTCTGAGCTTGTCCGTGGCCTTGGTGGTGGCCACGGCAGCACTGGTGGGAGTGGGCCTTTGGCTGCTCGTGCCCGGCATCACGTTGGCGGCCGGTATGGCGCTGGGTGCTGCCGTGGCACCACCGGACCCGGTGGCGGCGCTCGCGGTGGGTCGACGCGCGGGCATCCCACCGAAGCTGGTGACGCTCATCGAAGGCGAGGGACTGCTGAACGATGCGACCGCGCTGACGATGCTGACCGTGGCGATCGCCGCGATCTCGAGTCAGGACATGACAGCCGCCCATGCCGCGGGATTGTTCGTGCTCGCCGCAGCAGGCGGCATCGTCGTGGGCCTCATCGTTGCACTACTGATTCGATTGGTGCAGAGGTTCGTTCACGATTCGCTACTGCTCAATATCGTGTCGCTGTCGACGCCGTTCGTCGCGTACCTCGCGGCCGAAGAAGTGCATGCGTCCGGGGTGTTGGCGGTCGTCGTTGCAGCATTGGTGATCGGTCACCACACCCGTCACGCCATCTCCGGAGCCAGCCGCCTACAGACCAGCGCGGTGTGGCGATTGATCGATCTTCTGCTGGAAGGCTTTGTGTTCCTGTTGATCGGCGAGCAGTTGCCCACCGTGGTGGGCGGCCTGTCGGCCTACTCGGGGACGACCATCGCCCTGGCAGTCACGGTCACGCTCGCCGGCGTCCTCCTGCTGCGGCCGCTGTGGTTGCTGACCACGGGGCTGTCCGCCCGCGAGGCGGTGGTGATGAGTTGGGCAGGCACTCGCGGAGTCATCACCGTCGCCGCCGTCTTCACGTTGCCGCTCACCATCGACTCGGGCGAGCCGTTCGAGAGCCGAGATCTGCTGCTGTTCTGCGCATTTCTCGTCGTGCTGGTGACGGTGATAGGTCAGGGGCTGACATTCGCGCCACTGGTACGCAGGTTGAACGTCGTGGCCGATCCCGCAGAGGAGGCGCGACTACGGAACGAAGCGCGCGAGGGTTCGACGAAAGCTGCTCTGTCACAGTTGGATCGAATAGCCGACGAGGAGAACCTGGACGACGAGGGTCGGGAGATATTGCGGCACGAGTTGGAACACCGCATCGACCGCTACCACCGCCGGCTCGATCACCTCGACGAATCCGAAGTGGGCGATTCGGTAATTTCACCGGAGCAGATCGCCGCGATGAGTACCCGGCGACGCATCCTGGCCGTCGAGCGTGAGGAGTTGCTGTGCTGGCGAGACGCCGGCCGGTTACCGGACAACAGCATGCGCAGCCTCGAACACGAACTCGACCACGAGGAGCACTCCTTCCGCCCGCACCGAGAAACCGACTAACCGGCGATCGCCGCGTGCATTTCCCACACGATCACTTCGGCTCCGGTTGCGGTGCTCAGTTTCTGCCCGCCGCCTCCGGAGATCCGCACGGCGTCGCCCTCGGCAAGTACGCCGACACCCTCGAGCATCGCTTCACCCTCGGCTACGAAGATGTGCACGAACGGCGCGTCGGGAACGTCGACCGGGGCTTGTCCTGGCTGCAGACGTGCAGCGTGCATCGCGGCGTACTTGTTCTTGATTCGGATCGCCGCGTGATCGGCGTGGCGCGCCATCCCTGACGCCACCGGAACCAGCCCGCCACTGAGCAATTCGCTGTCGATTTCGAGCTGCTCGTAGCCCGGGGTGATGCCCTGTTCGTCGGGCACAACCCACATCTGGACGAATCGAACGGGATCGCCGTGCTTGCCCGAGTACGAGCCGGCGGTTTCACCGAGTCGCCACGAGTCGTTCTTCTCCGAGTGCAGAATTCCTGTGCCTGCACTCATGCGCTGCGCGAGGCCGGGATAGATGACGCCGGAGTGGCCCATCGAATCCTGGTGCACCAGCGATCCTTGCAGTACCCAGGTCACGATCTCCATGTCACGGTGTGGGTGGGTGTCGAATCCCTGCCCGGGGGTGACGATGTCGTCGTTGTTGACCATCAAGACACCGTGGTGGGTGTTGCCACGATCGAAGTGATTGCCGAAGGAGAAGGAGTGCTTGGAGTCGAGCCAGCCGATCTTGGTCTTGAATCGGTCGTCGGCCCGTCGGACGTCGAGTGTGGTTGCTGCAGAGGTCATGTCATTGCCTCGAATCTCGAAGTATGGGGGGTCAGAGAACGTGCGAGCCGTACATCTCACCGAGTGGATCGGCGATCAGTTCGAGACGCGCACCGTCGGGGTCGCGGAAGTACAGCGAGACATCGCTGTGCTCGATCAGTTCCACTCCGGCGTCGATCAGCTTGGTACGCAGGTGTTCCCACCTGGTGGGCTCGACGCTGATCGCCACGTGGTGGAGGCCGCCGAGCACCTCTGCATACGGTCCGACGTCGAGTCCGGGAAAGTCGAAGAACGCCAGCAGGTTGCTGTTGCCGATATCGAAGAAGAAGTGCGAGGAGCCTGGGTAGTCACGGTTCTCGATGAGTTCGGTGAGCGGGAACTCGAGGAGATCCTGGTAGAAGCGAACCGTGGCTTCGACGTCGCTGCTGACCAAAGCGGTGTGATGCAGTCCCCTGGCCGACGACGCGGGCCGCTCGCCTGCAGGCTTCATGTGCTGGGCACGGATGCGGTCACGCTCGATGGTGTGCTGATCTGTCTCGGTCATCGCTCTACCCTTCGGGTCAAGTAGTTGCTTCGTCAACTACCACGACAGTACACCGAGTAGTTGCGTTGTCAACTAATATGGACCCATGGAATCTCCACGGTGGCTCAGCCAGGACGAACAGTCGGCCTGGCGCGCATACCTCGACGCGACTCGGCTGCTGCTTCGCGATCTCGACAACCAGCTCACTCGCGACTCCGGTATCTCGTTCACCGACTTCGAGTTGCTGGTGGTGCTCTCCGAAGCGCCCGATCGCCGACGCCGCATGAGCGAACTCGCCGACGCCGTCACCACCACTCGAAGCGGCGTGACGAGGGCTATCAGCCGGTTGGTCGAGTGCGGTTGGGTTCGACGCGTCAAATGCGACGACGACAAGCGGGGCATGTCCGCCGAGCTCACCGAGTCCGGCCTCAGCACCCTCGCCGAGGCCAGTCCAGGGCACGCCGCAGCGGTACGGGAGAACATGTTCGACCTGGTGAACCCAGAGGATCTCGCGGCCCTCACCCGCACTTTCTCGGCAATGCGGAACCACGCGTCGTGACCCTCACCCACATTCCCGGCGAGCAGCGGCATCACTGGTGGAACGAATGGCTCGACTCCAAACAGTCCTTCCCCGCCACCGGCAACTACGACCTGGCGGCGAACGCACACGGGCTGCTGATGGTGCACAACGAGGACACCGTCTTTCCCGGTGAGGGCTTCGATTCGCACGAGCACCGGAACATGGAGATCCTCACGTGGGTACTCGAGGGCACGCTCGCGCACACCGATTCCGAGGGCAATTCCGGACTGATCCGCCCCGGTCTGATTCAACGCATGAGTGCGGGCACCGGCATTCGCCACACCGAACGCAACGCGTCGAGCCTGACCAGCCGCGACAAGCTACGCGTCGTACAGATGTGGATCCCGCCGGATGCCGACGGACGAGTGCCCTCGTACGACGAACTGGACGTGCGCGGCGAGTTGGCATCCGGCGAGCTGGTCTGTGTGGCATCGGGAATGCCGAGCAGAAGTGGAATTCACATCGGCAATCGCTTTGCGGCACTGCACGTTGCGCGGCTCCGGCCGGGGCAGTCCATCACCGTTCCCGACGCGCCGTTCGGTCACGTCTTCGTCGCCGACGGTTCGGCGATGTTCGAGGACATCGGCGATCTCGCCCAGGGTGACGCGGTGCGACTGACCTCCACCGGCGGACACCGTGTGACAGCATCGACCGCGAGCGAAATCATGATCTGGGAAATGCACGCCACCTTCGCCTGAGGGAGTGTCGACTATGCCGACCATCACCACCGACGATGCTGTCACCCTGAACTATCTGGACGAGGGCACAGGCCCGGCCGTGGTGCTCATTGCCGGTTTCTGCGCGCCCGCGACGACCTGGGCGCTGCAGCAGAAAGCGTTGGTGGACGCCGGATATCGCGTTCTGGCGCTCGATCGACGAGGACACGGCGCTTCGGAGGCACCGATCCACGGGGCGTCCATGGAGCGACACGGACGCGACGTGGCGAACTTCCTGTCCGAGGTGGGCGTCGACGAGGCCGTCTTGATCGGCGGCTCCATGGGGGCTAGCACCATCTGGTCGTACATCTCGCAATTCGGCACCGAGCACGTACGAGCCGTCGTATCAGTGGATCAGACGCCGAAGATGGTGAACAGCTCCGACTGGAAGAACGGCTTCTACGGTCTCACCGAGGACAACCGAACGACGTTCTTCGACAACGGAATACCCGATACCGGACACGGCCTGCCCAAGTGGAAGTCCGTGCCGTCGCTCCTGAAGCTCACGCTCGCGCTACGTGCGGTTCCGAAGATGGCGTCGCCCGATACCCCGCCGATGAAGGCTCTGCTCGCAGACCATGCTGCCCAGGATTGGCGCGCGACCATCGCAGCAACGGATCGGCCGTACCTGATGGTCGCCGGGCGTGAGAGTCAGTTCTGGCCTGCTGCACACGCTTCCGATTCCGTCGTAGGCAACTCACACGGTCGATCGGTAGTGCTGGAAAAATGCGGCCACGCCGCGAACATGGACCGGCCGAACGAATCAACACGGCAATGCTGGAGTTCCTCGACTCGATCGAGTGAGGTCACGCGTGCGGGTGGCCGCCCAATGCCTCCGCGCACGCAACAAGATTGCGATGCAGCACTTCCCGCTCCTGCGCGGAGAGCGATTCGATCATGGTGCGTTCCACGTCTGCGACGGCGGCCGACGCTTGTCGTAGCCGTTCGATTCCCCGAGCCGTCACGTGCAGGCGTTGGTCTCGACCGGTGCCTTCGATCTCCACCAAGCCATCGCGCGTCAGCCCGGCCAGCAGCTGATGGGTTGCCTGCCGGCTGACGAACACCGCGCGGGCGAGCTCTGCGTTGGACAGCCCCGGCTTGTGTGCGAGGAGTTCGAGGCTCGAATACTGCGAGACCGTGATGTCGAGTTCGCGGAGGCGGTCGTCCATCGCCGAACGCAGGGCGGAGGTTGCCCGCTTGAGGGCGTAACCGATCGAGGTGTCGAGGTCCACTTGACTCATGTCAACATCTTGACATACATTCCAACCGTCAAGAACTTGACGACCATCTCGAAAGGACCCCACATGACCACGGCTACCGTTTCCGGACCGAGCTTCCTCTCTCTGCAAGTACGCGACCTCGCCGTCAGCGCAGACTTCTACGAGAGCCGGCTCGGTCTGGTCCGCGCTCCCCAGGCACCCCCCGGAGCGGTGGTGTTCACAACCTCACCCATCCCGTTCGCCGTCCGAAACCCAACTCCCGGAACCGATCTCGACAGCGGACAGGCGGGACTGGGGGTAGCCCTGTGGCTCTCCTGCGACGACGCCGAGGCGCTGCACGAGTCACTGGTCGCCGCCGGCGTGCCCATCCTGACAGCACCCTTCGACGGCCCATTCGGTAAGACCTTAGTCCTGTCCGACCCGGACGGATACGCCGTGACCGTGCACAGCAGTTAGTTCCGAAAGCGCGGCGGCCATGAGACCCTGAAACCGCCACGGCCTCCGCAGAGTAGGGACCTTCACCATTCTCAGAGCCTTGATCGACCGGACCATCGCGGCATCCAATGCACCACGAAAGCCCGCCAAACCACCAGGCCCGATCCTATTGACATTCACCACAAGCGTCGTCGCCGCCTGGGTCTGTCTGTCCAGAAGTTGGTGGCCGTCCCCGTACGGCGAGCTGACAGGACCTGACCGGTTGCTCGTCGCACTGATTGCAACCGTGGCACTGCTGATCATCGGCCTGATCTGGGCCATCCGGGTTCTCCACGTCATCGGCCAGGATCGACGATGGTCGTGGTGAATAGTGCCCGCTCCGATCATCGTCGGCATCGGGGCGACACTGTTGATGCTGTCGCCGTCGGCGTAGTTCCGCAGACAACACCTACCTATACAGCAGTAAGTTCCGAAAGAACTATTGCGAAATATCTCTTTCGGGTTATGGTTGTCGTATGACCCCACCACCTCAGGATCGGACGCCACGGAAGCTGACGGACATGTCCGAGCTGAAGGCGCTGACGCATCCCATCCGGCTGCGACTGCTCTATGCGTTGCGCGCCAACAAGTCGATGACAGCGACCCAGCTCGGCGATCTGGTGGACGAGTCACCCGCCTCGGTGAGCTATCACCTGCGGAAACTCGCCGAGCACGGGTTCGTGAAGGAGGTCGAGAACGGATCGGACAAACGTCAGCGCTGGTGGTCGGAGGCCAACGAGAACGGGTTCAGCTGGTCCGAGAACGACTTTGCGGACTCACCCGAATCGCTACAGGTTGCGAAAGCATCCAAGGACTCCTGGTTGGCACACCAGTGGTCGCGTCTGCGCAACTTCGATCGAACATCCGAATCGTGGGGTCCGGAGTGGGTATCGGCTGCCTTCAGCACCGACAACGTCCTGCGACTGACCGCGAGCGAAACCGCCGAGATGGACGTGGAATTACGTGCCGTCGTGGACAGGTGGCGTCGACATGGGGAAGCCGCGACCTCGGGGGAGCGCGAACACGTCATGGTTCTGATGCACGGATTCCCCACGACACCATAGGAGTTGGCATGTATCCGTTCGATCCGCACACGTACCTGTTCATCGCCCGGCACGATCGCGAGTTGCATGTGCTTCGAGCCGAGCGCCGCAGACTGGCTGCTGCCCAGAAACGCCTGCGCCGCGACGAACTTCGCGTTCAGCGCGCATGGGACCAGTTGACGGCATCGCTCGCCGATGTCTGCGTATCCGAGCAACGGGTGCTCGAGCTCATTCATCGGTAAGGAAAGCGGCCACTACTTCGCGGCAGCCCGCTTGGCGAGTACCTTCGAGATCCCCAGCTGCGCAGCGACGATGATGCCGCCCACGATCGCGCCGATGATCGCGGACGCGAGGGTGTTGACGATCCACGCCAGCACTCCGCCGATGCCGGCCACGCCTCGTACGGCATCCTCGCCGTGGTGCACGAGTTCGTAGATCGGATGGAATCCGAGCTCGTCGATACCGACGAGCAGGATGTGTCCGCCGACCCACAGCATCGCCGCGGTGCCGACGACCGAGAGCACCGACATGACCTTCGGCATGCCCTTGACCAGGCCTCGGCCGAACTTCTCCACGAATCCGGTGGAGCCGTCGGCCAGTTTGAGACCGATGTCGTCCATCTTCACGATCAGCGCGACGACTCCGTACACGACGATCGTGATGACCACGGCGACAACCGCCAGGATGATCAGGCGGCTCCAAAAGTCCTCTGCAGCAATGGTGTCCAGCGCGATGACCATGATCTCGGCGGACAGAATCAGATCGGTGCGCACTGCGCCGGAGACAACGGTGTCCTCGTCGCGCGGCTCGTCCTCGGCGGCGGCGTGATGGTCGCCGTGGCCGAACAGCGCGCCCCAGATCTTGTGCGCGGCCTCATAGCTGAGGTAGCAGCCGCCGAGCATCAGAATCGGCGTCAACAGCCACGGTAGGAACTGACTGAGCAACAAGGCGATCGGCAGAATGATGAGCAGCTTGTTGCGCAGTGAGCCCACGGCGATGCGCTTGATGATGGGCAGTTCACGTTCGGCTGCGAGACCGCGAACGTACTGCGGCGTCACTGCTGCGTCGTCGATCACGACGCCGGCGGCCTTGGCCGTCGCCTTGCCTGTCGCCGCACCGACATCGTCGATGGACGCAGCTGCCAGACGCGCCAGCGCTGCCACGTCGTCGAGCAGGGCTACGAGTCCGCCGGCCATCACAAACCTCCGCGTCGATACGAGAACACCACTGGGCTCCTCATGATGCGAGCCCTTGGAACCCTACCGTCCGCAGGTGGTCTGTGATCGCCGTCCGGCCCCTCCTTGTCGGTGGCTACGCGATCTTGCGCTCCTCCTCGACCTCGACGACCTTCGCAGGCGGCAATCCGATGCTCGGGTCGTGTCCTCGGAAATTCTTCAACCACCAGCTCCAGTCCTCGGGCACCAGCGAGAACGGGTCACCGTGGCCGAGCTCGCGTGCAGCCCACACCGGCCAGTGCGGGTTGGCCAGCGCCGGACGACCGAGCAACACCACGTCGATCTTGCCGTCGCGGATCACGGCGTCCGCATTTTCCGGAACACCGAGGTTCCAGCTGCACGTCACCGGAATATCCAGCTCACGCTTGACCCGCGCGGCGCGCTCGACCATGAACCCCATGTCGCCGAACGGCGGGTCCACCATGTCGTCCGTGTTGAAGCCGAGGCTGACATCGGCCATATCCAGGCCGTGTTCCTTCATCCATCCGATGGCGATCATGGATTCGTCGAACTGAACCCCGTCGGGGTGATGGTCGTCCGAGCCCAACCGCATGGTGAGCGGGTACTTCTCGGGCCACACCTCACGCACCGCGTCGAGTGCCTCGAGGTGGAACCGTGCCCGGTTCTCCAGGCTTCCGCCGTACTGGTCGGTGCGCTGGTTCGCCAGCGGGGAGAAGAAGCTGGCACCGAGATAACCATGGGCGTAGTGCATTTCGAGCCACTCGTACCCGGCTTCCGCAGCACGAACAGCTGCGTCGGCGTAGCTCTGATGGATCGCCTTGATCTCGGGCACGCTGAGTTCGTGGACGGGGAACGAGTGGTCGCCGCCGTAGGGAATCGCCGACGGCGCAACACACTCCCATCCGTCGGGATGGTCTGCCGGAAGCTGGTGTCCGCCCTGCCACGGTGGCACTTCACTGCCCTTGCGTCCGGTGTGGCCCAGCTGAATCGCCGGAACCGATCCCATCTGCTTGATCATCGCCGTCACGCGAGCGTGACCCTCGATCTGATCGTCGTCGTAGATCCCGGCGCATCCGGGAGTGGTGCGTCCGTCAGGCGTGATCGCAACCTGCTCCGGGAACACCATCCCGAAGCCGCCTGCCGCACGCGCACCGAGATACATGAGGTGGAAGTCGTTCATCTTCCCGTCGACGGCGCGGTACATCGTCATCGGCGACATGGCGATGCGGTTTCGAAGCGTGACGCCCTTGAGCGTGAACGGACTGAAGAGATCGGGCATGGCAGTGGTCCTTTCCTCGGTAGAACCACCTCATCACCTGGCAGGTTTCGACCGACTACACCGGTGGTGCAAATCGGTGACGGTTTTCTCACCGTCCAACTCACCCGAGTGTGAGGGCCGATCTTCACTGCCGGTACGAGCTCATGAAGTTGCCCAGCCGCTCGAGCGCCGTTGCGAGATCGTCCACGTTGGGCAGGGTCACCAGTCGGAAGTGATCGGGCACATCCCAATTGAATGCGCGGCCGTGGCTGACCAAAATCTTCTCGGACTCGAGCAAGTCGAGGACGAATTTCTCGTCGTCGACGATGCCGAAGCGTTCGGTGTCGAGTTTGGGGAACATGTACAGCGCACCCGCTGCCTGCACGCAGCTGATTCCGTCGATGGAGTTGAGCATGCGATGCGCCAGATCGCGCTGCGCGGTCAGCCTGCCCGCCGGAAGTAGGAGATCCTCGATCGACTGCCGACCGCCGAGCGCGGTCTGTATCGCGTGCTGCGCCGGGACATTCGCACACATGCGCATATTGGACAGCAGGGTAATGCCCTCGATGAAACTCGCCGCGCGCCGACGCGGGCCCGTGATCGCCAGCCACCCGGCACGAAATCCACACACTCGGTAAGCTTTCGACAGACCCGAATAGGTCAGGCACAGAACATCTTTGCCCGTCAGAGTGGCGAGATTGATCATCTCCGCACCGTCGTAGACGATCTTCTCGTAGATCTCGTCGGCCAGCAGAATGAGATCGTGCTTCCGCGCCAGGTCGACGAATCGCTCCAGTGCCTCACGCGGATACACCGCTCCCGTGGGGTTGTTGGGATTGATCACCACGATCGCACGGGTGCGGGGGGTGATCTTGGCTTCGAGGTCCTCGAAGTCCGGGGCCCAGTCCTGGCTTTCGTCGGCCAGATAGTGGACGGGTACGCCCCCGGCGAGAGCCACCGAGCCCGTCCACAGCGGATAGTCGGGCGACGGGATCAGGATTTCGTCTTCAGGGTTGCACAAGGCCTGCATCGTCATGGTGATCAATTCCGATACCCCGTTGCCGAGGTAGACGTCGCCCACGTCGAGATCGGTCAGGCCTTTGGTCTGGTAGTACTGGACCACCGCGGTGCGGGCAGAGAACAGGCCCCGGGAGTCCGAATAACCCTGTGCGGTAGGGAGGTTGCGGATCATCGCCATCATGATCTCGTCCGGTGCCTCGAAACCGAACGGGGCAGGATTGCCGACGTTGAGCCGCAGGATCGCGTGCCCCTGCTCCTCGAGTTCTTCGGTCTTGTCCAGAATGCGTCCACGAATGTCGTACCGCACGTTCTCGAGCTTGCGCGCTTGATCGATCGATTTCGTCATTTCGAAAACTCCTCCTGCCGAACGGTCGGCGACATCCGGGTCCGGACCGCCACTGTTGCACACACGATGACCGCCGCTCCACCCACGAGCACCGGCCAGGTCAAGCCCTCGCGCAGGATGATCGCGGCCCAGCAGATGGTGAGCACAGGTTGGATCAACTGGACCTGGCTGACGCTGGACATCGGACCGATCGCCAATCCCCGGTACCAAGCGAAGAACCCCAGGTACATACTCACCACCGCCAGATACCCGAAGGCTGTCCACTCGGGCGCACCGGCTGTCGAGGGTTGCTGCCACCACGCGAACGCGGCCGATGCGCCGGTGACCGGTACGGACACGACCAGCGCCCACGACACCGTCTGCCACGCGCCTAGTTCTCGCGACAACAGGCCGCCCTCGGCGTATCCCACCGCCGCGGCCACCACTGCTCCGAGCAGCAGCAGATCCGACCACTGCACACCCGTCGACTGCCCGCCTTGCAGAGCAGCGAATCCGACTGCGACGGCAGCGCCCACGCCTGCGACCAACCAGAACATCGGCCGCACGGGTTGCCGTTCGCGGACAACAGCGACGACGGCGGTGGCGGCCGGCAACAATGCGATGACAACGGCGCTGTGCCCGGCCGATGCAGTGGTGAGGGCGTACGAGGTGAGCACCGGGAAGCCGATGACGACACCGGCCGCGATCACCGCGAGCCGCATCCACTGCCGCCCCTGAGGGAGCCGTTGCCCAGTAGCGGCGAGCGCTACCGCAGCCAATGCGGCGGCGACTACAGCGCGTCCAGTTCCGACGAAAAGCGGGGACAGGCCCCCGGTGACGGCGACGCGGGTCAGCGGCACCGTGAACGAGAACGCCGTGACGCCTGCCAGGCCCCAGAGCAGTCCGGCGCGGGATAGCAGACCCGCCCCAGACCGAGTAGCGCTACTATGCTGTGTCATGTCCGACGATAGCAGTTCCCGGATCGTGTCTGCACTGAGAATATGGATTGCGACTGCGCCACCGGAAGCCCGGCTGCCGTCCACCCGCGCCCTGGTCGCCGAACATTCGGCAAGCCCGGTCACGGTTCAGAAGGCTCTCCGCACGCTCATCGCGCAGGGCGTCATCGAAAGCCGGCCTGGCGTCGGCACATTCGTCAAGACGGTGCGCACAGCGCGCCCCAACGATTACGGGTGGCAGACTGCGGCTCTGGGAGCGCCGGACAATCGACTGCAACTGCCAGCGGCTCTGCAGTCGACCTCGAGCGACGTGATCGCTCTGCATTCTGGCTACCCGGCCCGAGAGTTGTTGCCGGAAAGGCTTGTTCACGCGGCATTCACTCGCGCCTCCCGCACCGACGCGGTGATCGACCGACCACCCACCGCGGGCCTGCCGGAACTGCGGGCATGGTTCGCCGCCGAGTTGGGGGCGTCGACACCGTTGGGCATCACGCCACCGTCGGCCAGTGACGTCGTCATCATCCCCGGCAGCCAGACCGGACTCAGCACGGCATTTCGGGCGCTCGTCGGAGCCGGTCGGCCGTTGCTCATGGAGTCCCCGACGTACTGGGGCGCGATCCTTGCTGCCACGCAGGCAGGTGTCCGCGTCGTACCGATACCCAGCGGCGTCGACGGTCCGGACCCCGACGCGCTCGCTCGGGCATTCGCGCACACCGGCGCTCGGGCGTTCTATGCCCAACCCACGTTCGCCAGCCCCACCGGTGCACAGTGGTCGCCCACATTGTCCGAGCAGGTCCTCGCCACTGTTCGACGCCACGGCGCGTTTCTGATCGAGGACGACTCGGCCCACGATTTCGGCATCACCGCGGAGCCGAGTCCGCTGGCCGCACGGGACGACGCCGGGCATGTCGTCTACCTTCGCTCACTCACCAAGACGGTGTCACCCTCGGTTCGCCTGGCAGGCCTGATTGCTCGCGGGCCCGCACACGAACGCATCCTCGCCGATACGGGAGCCGAATCGATGTATGTCAGCGGGATTCTGCAAGCCGTGGCGCTCGATGTGGTCACGCAGCCTGCCTGGCGAACCCACCTGCGGCGGTTGCGTACTCAGCTGGCTTCGCGTCGAGACTTGTTGGCGAACAGCCTCATCGAGTTCGCACCGCGTGGACATCTCGACGCGGTGCCCCGAGGTGGACTCAATCTCTGGATGCGACTGAGCGACGACGCAGATCTGGAACGCATTGTGCGAGAATGCAAATCGGCGGGCGTCATCGTCGGGGCCGGCGACGACTACTTCCCCGCCGAACCAACCGGAAAGTACCTTCGACTCAACTATGCGGGCCCCAACCCCGGGGAGTTCGCCGACGCGGCGCGCACGATCGGTTCGATCATCTGAGACCGTTGGAGGCATCGACGGCGAACGTCGACTTCCGACCCCACACGAACCAGACCAGGGGACCGAGGAACGGGAACGCCAGAACGACGAAGATCCACACTGCGCGACCGGCGACGGTGTAGTTCGGCGATCCGATGATGCTGACCAGCGCAGCAACGAACAGTACGACCGCGCCGAGCACTGCCACCAGAACGACGGTTCCCAACCCCCACCCCAGCACCTGCTCGGTGGTGGACGGTTGCTGAGACAGAAGTGTTACGGCGTGCATGACGGTTCCTCCGATATAGCTGTTTCGTTGACCTGGACAACGTTACGAACCGGCAGGCCGCGCCACATCGGTCTGCGTGGGTATTTCGTCGTACATCTCGAGATGTACGACGCGGTCCGGGTCGGCCCCGTTGTTCAGTCGACCGAACGACACAAGCCTTTGGGGCACAGACAATTTGGCTCCGAACGATCATCCGAACAAGGGATATCCGACGCGGTTCCGTTGTGTCACCATCGCTGAGACGGACAGCCCGTCCAATACTTTCGGTGGAGGAATTGTGTCGAGCAAGAGTGGAATTCGTAAGAACCTGGCGCGCCGTTCGGTGGCGGTGGCCCTGACCGCCGCAGCGTTCACATTGGCCGCGCCCTCGTCGGCCCTGGCCCAGCCCGAACTCGGCCCGATCGTCGACAGCGGCAGCGCCATCGTCGACAGTGGCAGCGCGATTCTCGACGGCGGGAACATCATCGACAACGGTGTACGCATTCTCGGCAGCGGAAGTGCCATCGCCGGCGACATCCTCGGGATCGACACGGGTTCGGCGAACGGAGGTATCGCGACCCAGCAGTGCAACGCCTCGACACTGTCGGGCGAAGAGGGCCTGACGGAGACCCTGCACGAGTTGGGTCGAACCGGACCGACGTCGTTCGTTCTCAGCTACGACACCGTCGACGTTCCCGATCAGATCGAGGTGTTCTACCAGGGCGCACTGATCCACAACACCGGCTATGTCGGCGGCAGCACCGGCGTCGGCTCGGTGGTGGTGGCAGTTCCGCCCGGCGCAGCAACCAATGTTCTGGTGCGCGTCACCGGACCGGTCGGCACCGTCTGGACCTACACCGTGAGCTGCCCGGCCTGAGGTAGAGCTACCCACGACAGGCCCCTCCGGGCTACGTTGTCGCTGAGCGACGTGACCTGGGGGGGCTGTGCACAACGTCAAGAGCGACTACGCCGCGTGGATGGAACTGGGGCCGGGCGGCCTTCCCGCGAACGTGGGCGGCTGGCTGATCACCACTGCCCTGAGGCCACTTGCTCGACGCGATCCACTGACGGTCGCCGGCACATCGAGTCCTGGCCTGCACTGGCATCTCGAACAGCGCCCCGGGACTCGGCCGGCGATCGCGCCGCACCCCATTCCTCATCGCCAACTCACCGATCGAGGTACCCATGCTTCGATCGAGCGTCTGACTGCCGCCGTCGCCGAACACGCCGGACCGGAATCGCCGTTTCACATGGAGCGCAGTCGATTCGAGCGACGAGGCGACGCGCTGTACGTCTCGGACATCAGTGCTGCCGCGCCGTGGATATCCCGAACGAAGGGCGAAGTTCTGCACGTACACGAGAGCGAAGGCTCGATGCACGTGGTGATGCAGCCGGACGACGCCCAGACCGTCATCTCCGCCGGGTGGGGCGAACTGCACCCTTTGGCCGGACGCCCGGTCCTCGGGTTGCCCGAGACCTACGTCTTCCTCTACGCACCACGAGACTCCGACGACATCTACGGAATCGAACAGATCATCGGTCGCGCGGTCTCCACCGCGAGGGCCTGATCCTCCGCTCGAGCGGGCGATCACCGGTTTTCATCGGACGCGCCTGTCAGGTGACGGAGCATGTCTGCTTGCGTGATCGCAAGCATCGCGTCGAGCATCGGTTGGTCGACGATCCGTCGTTGCCGCAGTGACACAGCGCCGTTCATCGCCGCCCAGGCATTCAGAACCAATGCACGGGGGACGACGTCGGCACCGGCATCCTCCACCGCTCGCGTCACCGAATCGATGAGTCCTCCGAGTGCAGTGTCGATCCTGTTCTTCGCCTCACCGACCGATGCGGACTCGGACCTGTCCACATCCGTCAACGCCAGCAGTCGCAGCGCCAGCGGATTCTCGCGGTGGAACGCGACGTACCGATCGAGGAACTCGGCAACTACACGGATGGGGTCGTCCGCGCCGATGGGCGCAGACATCTGCTCTACGTGAGTGAGCGCCGTTCGCCACGCCAATGCCGCATAGACGTCGACCTTGCCTGCGCCGAAGTTGGCATAGATCGAACTCACTGCCACATCTGCTGCTGCAGTGAGCATCTCGATCGTCGTCCCGCGATAGCCGTGCCGAAGGAACAGCGTCTGACCGGCGTCGAGCACAGCGTTGTGCGTTCGACGCTTCCGCTTGTCGGTGGGGGTATCCAAGACCATAACTTTATCGTACTCTGAAACCGATATCGGAATCTAATTACGATAGAGGGGTAGCGATGACAGCCAACGAAGTACAGGCACCGGACAGCGGCAGCGCGGCGATGACCATGTTTCTCCCGCAGTCACCGTTCGTTCAGCAACTGGGCATCGAGCTGGTCGACATCGACGAAGGCACAGCTCGGCTGCGGCTGCCGTACCGCGACGAGCTGTCCACCGTCGGCCAGATGCTGCACGGCGGCGTGATCGCCGGCTGCATCGATATCGGGATCATGACCGCCGCATGGGCCGGATCCGCAGTGCCCGAGAAGCTTCGGGGCGTCACGGTCTCCATGTCTGTGCAGTTCATGGAGCCGGTATACGCCGAGGGTGTCGACATCGTCGGTACCCGGATGCACGCGGGTCGGAGCCTGAAGACGTGTCGAGTCGACATCGTCGGGACCGAATCCGGCCGCCTCGTCGCGACCGGTACGGGAACCTACAAAGTCGGCTGAACTCTGGGCAGAAGCTGCCGAACATGTGACGATCGATGAATGACACTCGACGACATCGTGAACGTGGTCGCAAGCTTCGAGGGCACCGTGACGCAGCGCCCACGAGAGGGTGATGGAGCTCCCGAACTCGCTTGGGGCGATGCGTTCTTCTACTACTCACCCGACGGGACGATCCCGACGACGCAGCCGTTCGCAACCATCGTGACCAAGAACTATCCGGGTGACGAGCTGTCCCAACTGAACAGGCCAGGCGCGTTCCGCGTCAATATCGTTGCAGGAAAGCAGGACTTCGAGAGGATTCTGGGAGTGCCGCCCCGCGAGGCCGCCCACGCACCCCAGGCCGACAGCGACGATGTCATCGCCGCCCATCCTCAATACGGCACCGCCGGCTGGCTTTCGGTGGTCAACCCGTCGGCGCAGACCGAAACACACGTTCGGGAACTACTGGACTCCGCCTACGACGTTGCCAAGAGCGGATACGAACGACGCCAGGGCTGATCAGCCGAAGAAGTCGTCCATCGATCGGGACAGCCCGTCGACGTCCAGGCCGTTGGCCCGATCGTGTTCGGCCACTGTGCCGTACTTGCGACGCTCTCCGGGCTCCACCCCGATTCCCAACACCCGATGACGCACATCGGCCATGGCCCGATCGATCTCCAGCACAGACGTTCCCGCGAGATACGGCTCGACGATCATGATGTCCGGCGCCGTCAGCGTCTCTCGTAGAGTGGCACTGTCGAAGGGCCTGATCGTCGACGCATGCAGCACCGTCAGGTCGCGCCCCGACGCCGCGGCCAGAACTCGGTCCGTCATCGGTCCGACGGAGATGACCGTTCCCGAATTGCCCTGCTGCAGAACGGTGAACCACCCGTCGGACCGTCCGTACGGGCGATCGTTGCACACCCCGTCGAGCCTGAGGTACACGCGATCGTCGGTGGCCGCCGCGCCGTGCAGCATCCACTCGACCTCGTCTACGTGACCGGGGACGTGGACCGTCCACTCGCCCAGCGTGTCGAGGAGTGCGACATCTCGCTGACCGAAATGAGTCTCGCCGCCCTGCGGCCATCCGTAGGACCCGCCGGAGCTCACCAGGATCGCTCCGACGCCCTGGTGCCCCAGATCGAGCTTCACCTGCTCGAAGGGTCGCTCGATCAGAAACGGCGGGAAGGTGTGCACGATCGGCCGCATTCCGGCCAGGGCCAGACCACCGGCGACACCTATCATCGCCTGCTCTCGAATCCCGACGTTGATCACCCGCGATCGAATATCGGGGGTGAGGTGCGGTTCCAGATATCCGACTCCGATCTCCGCCAGCACCAACGCTGTTCGCTCGTTCTGCGCCAACAATTGGGGCACCAGACTGTAGAAGTACTCGCGTTGATCCAGCGATGCACTCATCAGCTCTCCTTCTTTTCGACGTGAGCGACCACCACGTGCGGACGGCCTGCGTGATCGGCGCGAAACGCCTGGCGAAGAGCACTGTGGTCTCGACCGTCGACGTCAGAGGTGAGCCACCCCTCGACGGCGAACCGCGAGGCGATACCTCCGGGCCAACCCAGACCGGCAGAATCGTTGTCGATCACCACGGCGGTCAAATTGCCCAACTCGGTCCGCGCAGCGAATTGGATGGCCTCCATATTGCTGCCCTCGTCGAGTTCCGCGTCGCCGATCAGCACGAAGACTCGGGCAATGCGCTTCTGAATCCGCAGCGCGACAGCAGTTCCAGCGGCCAGCGCCAGACCATGACCGAGCGATCCGGATCCGATGTCGACCCCGGGAATGAGCGTGCGGTCCGGATGATTACCCAGCGGAGAGTGGTAGCTGCCGAACGAGGCGAGCTCGGAGGGCGTCAAGAATCCACGTGCCGCGAGCACGGCGTAGTACGCCATCGGGCCATGCCCCTTGGACAGATAGAACCGATCACGATTCGGGTCATCGGGATTCGTAGGATCGAGCCGCAATATGTCGGAGTACAGCACCCACAGCACATCCAGCGTCGAAGTGGCACTGGTGCTGTGCTTTTCGTCGCCCGTCATCAATGTCATGAGTTGCGGTAACTCGCCGTAAGTCCTTTGCATGACCCCACCCTGCAACCTCGAGCGCACTCGAGGTCAAGAGCTCTGTGGGTGGTGCGGTGGGTGTCCAACGTTTGCGCTCCGAGGCGCTTTCCAGATTCTCGAGGGGAATTGTGGACACTGAGCGCACCACCGCCCGTAGTCTCCAGACATGCCGCGAACACACCTCGCTGTAGCGGGGACGTCCATCGACTGCGCCGAGCCGGCGGAGCTGGCTCGCTTCTACCTCGCCCTACTCGGTGGAGAGCTGTTGTGGGAGAACCCGTCGAGCTCGGGCATACGCACGCAGGCAGGCCTGAATATCGTTGCGCAGAAAGTAGCGAACTACATTCCGCCCGTGTGGCCGTCGACGTCGATCGTGCACTTCGACCTGGACGCAGAAGGGGACCTCGCGGGATCTGTTTCCTACGCAGTCGAATGCGGAGCGACCGAGGCGACGGACCAGCCTGACCCCCGTTGGCGCGTTCTCCTCGACCCTGCAGGCCACCCCTTCTGCATCACCACGGAGGTGTACGACGGTTGACGGTCGATACCGAATTGCGACGCTGAGTCGTTGCCCATACCGGGGTGCGGTGACAGCATGAAAGGCATGAAGGCCAAAGAACGCCCCTGGAAGCGTTACGGGCTTGCCGTGTTGCTCGCCGCACTCGCGTTCCTGACGATCAGCGACCTCGTATCCGATCCTTCTGCCTGGAACTGGTCGAAGCTGGTTGTGCTGGCTGTAGCCGGTCCGTTCATCTGGTACGGAGAGAGCCGGCCCCGGACGTCCCCGGAGAAGATCGGGCCCGAGGCCGTACCCGCCGAGGATGTCGACGCGGTGGTCGCAGAATCCGGCAGAACTGTCCACGCCATCAAAGCGCTACGAGAGATGCATCCCGGTCTCGGACTGCGCGACGCCAAGAATCTCGTTCAACCGGATCACTGACGGGGGAGAAGTCGATGACATCGGTCAGCGGTACACGTGCCGTCCAGGATGCCGCCGAATTCATCGAGGCTGCGCAGCTGTTGATCGATTTCAATCGCGAGTACGACTACCCGGTGCCCGAGCCCGACTGGCTTGCAGCACATCTCGATACTCTGGTGAAGTCGGGCGACACCAGCGTGCTGACATTCGGGACTCCTGCCATCGGTGTTGCGGTACTGCGCTTTCGGACCGGTACTCTCAGCGCAGACCTCGAGGCCTACCTCGCCGAGCTCTACGTCCAGCCCGGTGTTCGCGGGAAGGGCTACGGCACAACCTTTCTCGACGACGTCATCCAGCACGCGCGCGGCAGGGGTGCCACCTACATGGACCTCAATACCTCCGAGGACGACGAGGCGGCGCGACACGTATACGAAAAGCGTGGGTTCGACTGCCACGAAGGCCGCGGCGAGGGACCGAAGGCTCTCTACTACGAACTCGAACTGAACTGACGCAGGAGATGTACCCTGGCTATATGGTTAGCCGAGATAACAGCTCGACGTCGTTCGGGACCGTCGCCGACGTGTACGAATCCGCTCGCCCCGAGTACGCGTCGGCCGCGGTCGAATGGCTGTTGGAACCGGTTCTCGAGGTCGGCAGGCGTCCTCTTGTCGCGGACGTCGGAGCCGGCACCGGCAAGCTCACCCGCATCATCGTCGCTGCAGGGTGCGACGCCGTCGCCGTCGACCCTGATCCCGCCATGCTCGACGCCCTGCGCGACGCAGTGCCCGGCGTTTCCGCCCACGTCGGCACTGCCGAGTCCCTCCCGTTGGAAGACGGAAGCGTGGATGCCGTTCTGCTCGGACAGGCCTGGCACTGGGTCGAGCCAGTGGCCGCGTCACGCGAGATCGGCCGGGTTCTTCGTCCGGGCGGCACCCTGGGACTGATCTGGAACCTTCGCGACGAATCGCAACCGTGGGTTCGGCGACTGAACTCGGTGGTCTCGCGCGGTGGAGCCCTGACCATGTTCGACGACGGTCCACCGCCGATCGCAGAACCGTTCCATCAGCTCGACGAGGAGCGGTGGACGTGGTCGCGGACGGTGACTCGGTCCCAGTTGACCGACCTGGTTCGGTCGCGCAGCTTCTACATCACTGCCACCGCCGATGAGCGCAGCCGCATCGATCAGGATCTCGCCGCACTGTTCGACGAACTGATCCTGAACGGCTCGACGACGATCGACCTTCCCTACGTGACCAGAGCGTTCCGCACCACGATGCCGATCCGATGATGCTTCCCGCGACCTCGGAAGTCGCCACAGCCGAACAAAACGAATACGATTCCCAATAAGTGGGTCAGGTTCGAATGCGAGGAGCTACAACATGGCGTTTCCGATCATCGTCGCGAAGGCAGTATCGACGGTCGTAACAGGCGCAGTCGGCGTCGCCGCATACAACGGTGCCAAGAAGCTGTACGACAAGGCTCCCGTCCGCAAGGCTGCGGTATCGGCAACCGAACTCGGTCTCCGCGCCGCACGAAAAGCCGAAATCCACGCCGAATCAGCGCGTTTGGCTGTGTCCGATGTCGTTGCGGAGGCACGCGACCGACTCGGCGAGGAGGTACCGCCACCCTCGGCCACCGAAGTCGGCCACGGCCACTCGCACTGACCGCGACAGCACGCCGACTATGACGACGCTCGTCGAACACTCGCTCGATGCGGCTCCCGACCGCGCGGATGGCATCGAAATCCTGTCCGACGCAGCCGGCCGCATGCGGCTCCGCGTCGACTGGCTGCGGTCCAGTCCGGGTCGCGCGGTCGCCGTCGAAGACCACGTCGACAAGATTCGCGGCGTGCGGGCCGTCCACGCGTATCCCCGCACCGCATCGGTTGTGGTCTGGTACTCCCGCTCCCGCATCGACCGGGCCGAGTTGTTCGACGCAGTGAACGCCGGTCGCACCACCGACTGGGGACTCGTACCGGTCCGTAGCCCACGGTCCGCGGACGTCAACAACGGCGACGTCCTGCGCATGACCATCGGCGGGGCCGCGCTGGTCCTGCTCGGCTTACGTCGCTACGCCTTCCGGCGGCCACCCATCCTCGGCCCCACCAGCCGTGTCGTGGCCACCGGAGCCACCATCTTCACCGGCTATCCGTTCCTGAAGGGAGCGCTGCGCTCGCTGGCCGGAAACCGGTCCGCCGGCACCGACGCGCTCGTCAGCGCTGCCACTGTGGCAAGTCTCGTACTCCGCGAGAATGTCGTTGCCCTGACCGTGCTGTGGCTGCTCAACATCGGCGAATACCTGCAGGAGCTGACCCTCAAGCGCACTCGTCGGGCAATCTCCGATCTCCTGACCGGCACGCAGGACACCGCATGGATCCGGCTGCCCGACGGTTCCGAGATCTCCGTGGACGTCGATCGGCTGGAGATCGGCGACGAGGTCGTCGTGCACGACCACGTCGGCGTTCCGGTGGACGGGACCGTCGTCGATGGGGACGCGGTGGTCGACCAATCGGCGATCACCGGTGAGACACTGCCGGTATCGATCGTTGCAGGCGACCGCATCCACGCCGGATCCGTCGTGGTTCGTGGTCGCATCGTCATCCGTGCGTCTGCGGTGGGCCGCGATACGACGATCGGTCGAATCATTTCCCGTGTCGAGGAAGCGCAGGAAGACCGCGCCCCGATTCAGACTGTGGGAGAGAACTTCTCACGTCGGTTCGTACCCGCGTCGTTCATCCTGTCGGCTCTCACGCTCGTGGTCACCCGCGATGTCCGACGAGCGATGACCATGCTGCTCGTCGCATGCCCGTGCGCGGTGGGTTTGTCGACTCCGACGGCCATCAGCGCCGCTATCGGAAACGGTGCTCGCCGAGGCATTCTCATCAAGGGCGGATCGCATCTGGAACAAGCAGGCAGAGTCGATGCCTTCATGTTCGACAAGACCGGAACCCTCACCGTCGGGCGTCCCGTCGTCACCAATGTCGTGTCGTTTCAGGACGACTGGGAGCCGGAGCAGGTACTCGCATACGCGGCCAGTTCCGAAATCCATTCTCGACATCCGTTGGCCGAGGCCGTGATTCGCAGCACCGAGGAACGCCACATCGTCATTCCTCCGCACGAGGAATGCGAGGTGCTCGTCGGTCTCGGCATGCGCACTGTCTCAGACGGCCGGACCTTGCTGCTGGGCAGTCCTTCGCTGCTGCGCAGCGAGAACGTCGACGTGTCCGAGTATGCAGCCGACTGGGTTTCGCGACTTCAGCGTCAGGCCGAGACCCCATTGCTGCTCGCTGTCGACGGGGTGTTGGTCGGGTTGATCAGCCTGCGTGACGAGGTCCGGTCGAATGCTCTGGAAGTACTGAACGCCCTTCGCGCCGACGGTGTGGAACGCATCGTCATGCTCACCGGAGATCACCCCGAGACCGCTGCGGCCGTAGCCGCCGAACTGGGCATTGCCGAGTGGCGAGCCGAGGTGATGCCCGACGACAAACTCGAAGCCGTCCGGAAGCTACAAGAAGAGGGTTACGTCGTCGCGATGGTCGGAGACGGCACCAACGACGCTCCCGCCCTCGCCGTCGCGGATATCGGAATCGCAATGGGCCTGGCGGGCACCGATGTCGCCGTCGAGACGGCCGATGTAGCTCTGGCCAGCGACGACCTGACACGGTTGCTCGACGTTCGCGATCTCGGCCGACATTCGGTGTCCGTCATCCGGCAGAACTACGGAATGTCGATCGCTGTGAATGCACTGGGCCTCGTGGTCAGCGCCGGTGGAGCACTGTCTCCGGTGCTCGCCGCGATTTTGCACAACGCATCCTCGGTCGCGGTGGTGGGCAACAGCTCACGACTGATCCGATACCGAATCTGATCAGTAGCGCCCGAACGCGATCGAGGTACTCGACGAAGTCCGCTACTTCGCGCCGCGGAAGTACGGTTCGACCGTGCCCTTGAGCTTGACGAGCATGGGATTTCCGAAGCGATCCTTGGCGGTGGGGACTTCGACTCGCACCCAACCCTCGGTCACGTTGTATTCGCGGACACTGGTCTTCTCGACGCCGTTGAAGCGAATACCCACGTCCCGCTGAAGAACTTCTTCGTTGTAGAAGGGGCTCCGCGGATCGATCGAGAGGTGATTCGGTGGAACGTCTACGTTCTGGTCCTCTGGCATGGATCACTTTCGTCGAATGCGGCGTCAGGTGCTCGGTTGATTCACAGCGAGAATACGCGATCCCGCGCTGATGACCCCTAGCCCCGCGCCATGTCCACGAATCTGGACAGGTGAAGCTGGTGTGCCACGGTGATCGTCGCGGTCGGACCGTTACGGTGCTTGCCGAGAATCAAGTCGGCCTCACCGCCGCGGGGGTCGTCGCGCTCGATCGCGTCGGGGCGGTGCAGCAGAATCACCATGTCGGCGTCCTGCTCGAGTGAGCCGGACTCACGGAGGTCGGACACCATCGGCTTCTTGTCGGTTCGCTGCTCAGGACCACGGTTCAGCTGGCAGACCGCGACCACCGGGCATTCGAGTTCCTTCGCCAACAGCTTGAGCTGACGCGAGAAGTCCGAGACCTCCTGCTGACGGGATTCGACCTTCTTGCCGGACGACATCAGCTGAAGGTAGTCCACCACAATGAGTTTCAGACCGTTGCGCTGTTTGAGGCGACGCGCCTTGGCTCGGATTTCCATCATCGTCAGGTTCGGAGAATCGTCGACGAACAACGGCGCTTCGCTGATCTCGCTCATTCGGCGGGCCAGCTTGGTCCAGTCGTCGTCGGTCATCTTTCCCGAACGCATGTCGCCGAGCTTGATCTTCGCCTCGGCGGACAACAGTCGCATGACGATCTCGGTGCGACTCATCTCCAGAGAGAAGATGACACTGGGCATGCCGTGCTTGATGGAGCACGAACGCATGAAATCCATTGACAGCGTCGAGTTGTGAGTCGGAATCATCGAGTCGCTGGCGAGATACAGATGCTCTGCGTTGTCGACCTCGACACAGCGAACCGGAACCGAGTCGACTCGGCGAACGTCGACGATGAATCGGGATCCCGACCTCACGGTAGATCCGGCAGCGCGACGTTCCTTGTGCAGCATCTGCTTCCGGTGCAGACCGAACACCACATCGTCCGTCGCGAACGTCAGAGTGAACGCCGTCGACGACGCTTCGCTGCGACCTCGGACCCTCTTGGTCGACATCTGCACGCGATAGCCCAAACTGACGATCAGTTCACGCACCCCGAGAACGAGCCGCTCACTGGTCACCGAGAACTGAACCGAGCCACCCCCGGTGACAGTGCCGTCGGTGTCGAGCAGACCCGCCAACAACGCACGTCGCTGAGCCTCGGAACCACGGAGGTAGCCGATGGGTACATGCTTGTCGCCCAGTACGCCGATCGTCCGTAAACGCGCCTGCACGGTCCCGATCGAGTTGCGGCATGCCTGGCAGCGATGCAAACCGGTCGTCACCTTGCCGCAGTCGATGCATGTCGGTACAGCGACCGGAGCGGACATGAAACGCGCTTTGCCGCCGCAAGATTGGCCGCAGGTACGGACATTGAGCGGAAACGGCACGAACTGCTTGCCGCAGACGACACAGTCCTTTGCCTCTACGACCTCGGTAGGAAGTTTGATCGAGTATCGGAGTGCGGCTTTCTCCGACGCCACCACGTGCAGACCTTCGCCTTCTATACGGGCGATGATTTCGGGATCGGCGCTGGTGATCTTCGCGCAGGCCGACGTTCCATCTCCCAGCCATGCGCCGAGGGTGTAGGGCGGCACCAGAAGCTCACGCTCGGGCAACTGAACGGCCTCGGTATTGGTGACCGAGTGATTGATGCGCGCATCCTTCGTCGCGCAGCGCACAGTGTTCGCGATTTCCTCGGTGGTGCGCACGGCAGCGAACGTCTCCTGGTTACGGGTCCGGTTGTAGTTGACCGCCGCGGCCTGCGCCGACTTTCGTGACGCCCTGGTCTCGGTCAACCACTGATGCTCCGCGTCGGCGACGATGACTGTGCCGTCGGAGAATTCGACCTCGTAGCACGGTCGATCGAGCATGATGTCCGTGGCCGCCACGACTCTGGTCGGCATGCCGTGGGCGTCGATGAGGTGGTCGCCCACCGCCACCTCGCCCATCGTGGTCCAGCCGTCGGGCGTTGGAAGCGGCGTGTCGAGGGCGAGCGCCTTGCCCACACCAGGCCTCGCCGCCACGATGATCATCTGACCCGGGTGCAAGCCGTTGGTGATTTCGTCGAGTTCGGCGAATCCTGTTGGTACGCCCAGGGATATGCCGCCGCGGCTGGCGATGGAGTCGATTTCGTCCATCGTGGGCTGCAAGAGTTCCTCGAGGGGGAGGAAGTCCTCGGAGGTGCGGCGCTCGGTGACCTCGTAGACCTCGGCCTGCGCGCGGTCGACGACCTCGGCGACGTCCTGTCCGTCTGCTCCGGCGTAACCGAACTGCACGATGCGGGTACCGGCCTGTACGAGGCGGCGCAGAATCGACTTCTCCGCGACGATCTCGGCGTAGTACCCGGCATTGGCTGCCGTCGGCGTGGTCTGGGTGAGGGTGATCAAGTACGGCGGGCCGCCGATGCGCTTGAGTTCCCCGCGACGATCCAGCTCGGCCGAGACGGTCACCGGGTCGGCGGGCTCACCGCGGCTGTAGAGGTCGAGGATCGCGTCGTACACGTTCTGGTGGGCCGGCCGGTAGAAATCGCCGGGACGAAGAACCTCTAGCACGTCTGCGATGGCGTCCTTGCTCAGCAGCATGCCGCCCAGAACGGACTGTTCCGCGGCCATGTCCTGTGGGGGCTGGCGACCGAAATCCTCGCCGGGCCCCTCGCTGGACGAGGGGCCGGAGTAGTCGGACTGTCCTCGATCGTCCACAACTGCCACGCGAACCGGCCGTCCTCTCCCCATTGTCGTCGGCATCGTCGGGTATCACCCGGCGGTGCTGTGTAGCAAGTTCTACCCCCGGGCACCGACAAGCTTTTTCGGCACCGGATTCGCACTGTCCCGTCGCCGCTGCACGGCATCGAGAGAGACGCTGCACGGACGTTAAGCGCTATCGGCAGGAGTCACAACACGGCCTGTGGATGAACCTGTGCACGAAATGTGGATGGTCTTGAACAACCGTGTTGACCGTCTGGGGATAACCTGGGTATAACTTTCCAAGTTTCGGTCTTTTCGGCAGGTCAGGGCATGTACATAAAGTTTTCTTCCTGTGCATCGATTCTGGATCGGCGTGTCGGCCGAATTGACAGCTCGGGCGTGTTGAGTAAATACCAGGTGAACCCGAGGGTGAACCAGGTCACAGTGGCTGGGATGACTCACAGAAACAGACCAGTGTCCCGTTTGCGCGCGAAGGGCCCGATTCCACGCTCGGAATCGGGCCCCTCGACACTGTTGACGAAAGCTCAGCTACCGATCTCCTGCGGGCACATCGCCGGGTCCAGCACGGTGACCTCCTTGGTACCGATCTGAAGCACTCGTGCCGTGGGAATGTCGAAGAACAGTCCGGTGATGCGCAACCGCCCCTCGGCATTGGCTCGGCCGACGACCCGGTGACGGGTGAGCGTCTGCAACTGCACCGCCACGTTCACCATCGCGAGTTGGTCCGCCTCCCCGAAGCCGAGCTCTGCCGCCTGACGGCCCACCACGTGCCCGCTGCGGTACGCATCCAGGCTCGTCATTGCATGACCCAGCCATTCCGCCACCGACTCGTCCGCGGCGTTCTCCGGTCCACTCAGCACCGCCTTCATGGCACCGCAGCCCGAGTGTCCGCACACCACCACCGACGAGGTGCCCAGTTGATCGACACCGAAGGCCAGCGCTGCCTCCACCGAGCAGTCCTGCCCCTGGGCCGGCACGAGGTTGCCCATGTTTCGGACCGTGAACAGATCGCCCGGTCCGCTACTGGTGATCGTGTTCGGCATCACGCGCGAATCCACGCAGCAGAGGAACAGCGTGTCGGGATCCTGAGACTCGGTCAAACCCTCGAGGTGCGGTCGAATATTGGGCGCGTGGGTGCGGTGATACTCGGCAACACCACTCAGGACCGCCCGTAGCGCGACAGGTGAATCGTCCTGCGTCACATCGCTTTTCAGCTGCCATGCCCGCCACGGTGCCAACGAGCTGCGTACCGTCGCAGATCCCCGCTTGGGCGGCCCCTCGGCGGCAGCTGCCATCGACGCCGTGCCCACTTCCTCGACTCTCACCGTGCCGCCGCCGAGTTCGTGCTGACGGATCCACTCGTTCAGGGCGTCGTGCACCGCATGATCGAGGAAATCCACTCCCAGATGCACGGTGACGACGGTGCCTGCGGGGACGGTGGACAGTACGTGTGTCAATCGAGGGAGCGCAAGGAAGCTCAACGACCCCTCGGTGGTGACGCGCCAGGTGCCGTCGACCGTCTCCTCTGCGCGAACCTTTGCCCACACCACACGGCGCAGCACGAGAACGATCGACAGTGCCAAACCGATCAGCACGCCCTCGAGCAGGTTGAGTGCCACCACGCCGACAACCGTCACTGCATAGACCGCGATGTCTCCGGTCTTGTTGGCGATCTTTATGTCTGCCAGCTTGATCAGCTGCACACCGATCATCACCAGCAATCCGGCGAGTGCGGCGAACGGAACCAATTCGACGATCGAGATGAACAGCACCGAGAAGATCAGAATCCACACGCCGTGCAGAATCGCCGACGCACGGGACTTGGCACCGACCTTGACGTTGGTGGCACTGCGCACGATCACGCCGGTGATCGGCAGACCGCCGATGGCACCGGAGGCCATGTTGCCCGCGCCCTGGGCCATCAGTTCCCGGTCGAAGTTGGTGCGCTCACCACTGTGCATCTTGTCGACGGCCACCGCGGAGAGCAGACTCTCGACGCTGGCGATCAACGCGATGGTGATGACGCCGGTCGCGAAGGCGCTCCACTGCCCGTCGGGCATGATCGGAAAGCTCAGCGATTCGATCAGGTTGCCGGGCAACTCGATTCGCTCGACATCCAGGGAGAAGAAGATCGAGACCGCAGTAGCGGTGACCACCGCGACCAGCGCAGCCGGCACCTTCGTGATCTTCGCCATCACGCCCGACACTCCAGCCAATCGCGGCCAGCCGAACATGAGCACGACCACGATTCCGCCGACGATGATCGACGGCCATTGGCCGTTGGCGACCGATGTGGGAATGGCGAGGACGTTCTGAACTGCGGAGCTTTCGGATTCACCGCCGAGGAGTACGTGAATCTGTTGCAGCGCAATGGTTATACCGATTCCGGCCAGCATGGCGTGCACCACCACGGGCGAGATGGCCAGCGCACTGCGCGCAATCCGGCTCATTCCCAGCAGTATCTGTACCGCACCGGCCAGCACCGTGATGGCACACGTTACGCCCCAACCGAATTGGTTGACGAGCTCGGCAACCACCACGGTCAGTCCCGCGGCGGGCCCACTGACCTGCAACGGTGATCCGCCGAGTATGCCGGCGAGAATTCCGCCGACCACGGCGGCAATGAGGCCGGCCATGATCGGGGCACCGGAGGCGACGGCGATACCGATCGAAAGTGGTACTGCCACAAGGAAGACGACCAACGAGGCCGGTACGTCGTATTTCAGGATCGACCCGACGCGAGACTGCGGCTCGGGTCGGGTCTCGGGACTGGGGTCGGAATCGGGTTCCACGGTCGTGGTCACGGCAGCGTTTCTCCGGGCGTCTAGGCGTCAGGTCGGGTGGATCCAGTTGGTGATGATGTTCGATGTCGCCCCGCCTAAAGACTACGCAAAGCTTTGCTCACGAACCTTTGAAGAGAGATGCTTCACAAATCGGAACCCATTGCGACAGTTGATCTTTGTGAGAAGACACGAAAAAGCCCCACGAACCCAGGGTTCGTGGGGCTTTGTTCGACCGAAACGGGCCGAAAGCTGAAATCAGCTTCCGACGACCTCCAGCTTGAACTTCGCGGTCACGTCGGGGTGCAGGTTCACGACGATGTCGTGCTTGCCCGTGCTCTTGACGTGAGCCTTCGGCAGATCGATGCTGCGCTTGTCGACGACCGGGCCACCGGCAGCCTTCAGAGCAGAAGCGACGTCCGACGCGGTGACCGAGCCGAACAGCTTGCCCGAGTCGCCCGCGGTCTTCACGGACAGCGTGACGGCCTCGAGGCCTTCGATGGCCTGCTTGAGCTCGTTGGCGTGCTCGAGGCCGCGGACGGCACGAGCTTCCTGAGCGCGGCGGATGCCGTCGACCTGCTTCTGAGCTCCACGGGTGGCCTGGATGGCCAATCCGCGGGGCAGCAGGAAGTTACGGCCGTAGCCGTCCTTGACCTCTACGGTGTCGCCAGGCGCACCGAGGTTGTCCACATCAGCGGTGAGGATCAGTTTCATACCAATCGCCCTTTCTATCGAGCCGTCGCGGCGTAAGGCAGCAGTGCTACCTCACGCGAGTTCTTCACGGCAACGGCCACGTCACGCTGATGCTGGACGCAGTTGCCGGTGACACGGCGAGCACGGATCTTTCCGCGATCGCTGACGTACTTACGCAGCAACGTCGTGTCCTTGTAATCGATCGACGTGTTCTTTTCCTTGCAGAAGGAACACGCTTTCTTCTTGAGCACCTTGTCGCGCAATGGCGGTTTGGGCATGGGTCTTTCTCCGTTACATCTGGTTGTTCTCGATCGAAGGATCTAGAACGGTGGCTCTTCGTCTCCGCCACGTCCGCCGAAGGAGCCCGACGCCGCCGGGGCACTGCCCCAGGGATCGTCTCCGCCGGAACCGGAGTTGGACGAGGAGTTCGAGCGGCCGCCGCCCGATCCGCCGGAGGAACCGGAGCCGGAGCCGGAGTTGAAGCCGCCTCCGCCGCCACCTCCACCGCGATTGGCCTTGTTGACCTTTGCGGTGGCGTAGCGAAGTGAAGGTCCGATCTCGTCGACTTCGAGCTCGACGACTGTCCGCTTCTCACCTTCACGCGTCTCGTACGAGCGCTGCCGCAGCCGTCCGCTCACGATCACTCGCGAGCCTCGGGTCAAGCTCTCGGCAACGTTCTCCGCTGCCTCGCGCCAGATGTTGCAGCGCATGAAGAGCGCGTCGCCGTCTTTCCACTCGTTCGTCTGACGATCGAATGTGCGCGGGGTGGATGCAACCGTGAAGTTGGCAACCGCCGCACCGGCGGGGGTGAATCGAAGTTCTGGATCAGCCGTCAAGTTTCCGATGACGGTGATGACGGTCTCGCCTGCCATGGTTCCTCTTTCAGTAGTAAGCGTTGTAGATGCCAGCCTAGAGGCGGGCAACGACAATTACTTGCCCTGTCGCAGGACCTTCGTGCGCAGAACGGACTCGTTGAGTCCGAGCTGACGATCCAGCTCGCTGACCGTGGCAGGCTCGGCGTTGAGGTTCACAACGGCGTAGATGCCCTCGGCATGCTTGAGGATTTCGTAGGCCAGACGACGCTTGCCCCACACATCGACCTTGTCGACGGTGCCGCCATCCTTGCGAACGACGTTGAGGAACGTATCGAGCGACGGAGCGACAGTGCGCTCGTCCAGATTGGGGTCGAGAATGACCATCAATTCGTAATGACGCATAAGACCTCATCACCTCCTGTGGACTAGTGAAAACGGCCACGGACTGTCCGTGGCAGGAGGGTCGTTGCGTCAGCAACCCCTCGAAGATACACGAGGCGGGCCCTGACCTGCTAATTCGCGTCGGGCGCACGGTCCGGCGTTCGCGCGTCATAGTCTTGCACCATGCGATCCGGGGTCCGCGCCAATCCGATGACGGTCGTCGTGGTCGTCGCGATGGCTGCGGTGGGATTGATTCTGGGTTATCTGAACAAGGCCCGATGCGCGGTCGCGCCGTTCGACGCCTCCGGTCGCAGCACGATGTTCGACGCCATCAAGGATTCCTCGGTCTGCTACTCCGACATCCAATTCCTGTGGCTCGGCCGAGACATCGACAATCACATCTTTCCGTACATTCACGGGGCCATCACCAGCGACGGAATCCTCACGGGCGGAACGGTGGAGTACCCGGTCCTCAGTGGATTGCTGATGTGGCTCGGAGCCATTCCGGCCCACACCGATGCACAGTTCCTGTTGACCTCGGCGTTGATTCTCGCGCCGTTCGGTCTGCTCACCGCCTGGATGCTCGGCCGGATGGCAGGCTGGCCCGCCTTGCTCTGGTCGATCGGCCCGCCTCTGGTGATGTACGCCTTCCACAACTGGGAGCTTCCCGTCGTGGCCACCGCCGTCGGCGCGATCTTCGTCATGACGCTGCCGATGCCGCTGCGACGCAAGGCGATTCTCGCCTCGGTGCTGCTGGCCGTGGGCTTCTGCCTCAAGCTCTATCCGGGAGCATTCGTGTTGCCCCTGATCGCGTACGTGGTCACCGGCGGCATCGATGGACGTGAGTCCGCTGACACCGTCCGAGCTCGCTGGGACATCCGCGGCGGCCTGATGGTGGCCGGCGCTGCCATCGGCACGGTCGTCGCAGTGAATCTGCCGTTCGCGGTGCTCGGTTACGAAGGATGGCGGGCGTCGTTCACGTTCCAGTCGCTGCGGCAGGCAGACCTGACGACCAACTCCATCTGGTACTGGGGATTGCGCCATTTCTACATCAACGACCAGATGAATCCCGATGCCTACGCCGAGGCCGAGGCCTCCTTCCAGAACGTGGTCGACGTGGCGTCGCCGCTGCTGGTGTTCGCCGCGTTCGCTCTCGCGCTGTGGCTCGGATGGCGTCGCGCGAAGGTGGCCGGGACGTACCCGTGGGTCGCGGTCAGCGGATCGATGCTGTGCGGTTTCATGCTGCTGCACAAGGTGCACTCGCCCCAGTACACCCTGTGGCTGCTGCCCTTCCTGGTGCTGCTTCGGGTCCCGTGGGGGCTCGTCGCCGCGTATCTGGTCGTCGATCTGTCGATGGGAATCGGCGTCTTCAAGTACTTCGCCGCGTTGGCCTCGGGGGCCGATGCCACCGACGAGGAGTTCTTCGTTCTCGTCGGAGTGTGGGGACGAGCGCTGCTGCTGCTGGTGTTCTTCGTGCTGTTCCTCCGAGCTCGGATGCGGGTTCCGTTCCCGGGCGAAACCGACCAGGCGTCTGTATCATCGCCCCGACCAGCAACGATATCGCTGACAACATCACCGGGGCAGTAGCACGTAGGGCGGGGCGGGGACATGACACAGGTGTCGCAATCGCAGGAGAACACCGAGAGACGAACTACCGAAGTACGACGCGTCGGCCTCGTCGAGGACCACGAATCGGTAGCGCTCGGACTCAAGGCCATGCTCGCAGACGAACCCGACCTGGACTTGGTGTCCACCGCCGCCACGGTCGCGGAGCTGCTCGCCCAACAGCCGACACTCGATCTGGTGGTGCTCGATCTTCGTCTGGGTGACGGTTCGTCACCCCGCTCGAACGTGGAGCAGTTGCACGCCGCCGGTGCGCGCGTCCTCGTCTACACCGGAGCCGAGAACGCCTTTCTCGTTCGTTCGGCAGCCCGTGCAGGTGTGCTCGGCGTGGTCCGAAAGTCCGCCCCCGCGGCGGCGATCGTCTCCGCGATCCGACGCGCAGCGAGCGGCGGACAGGTGGTCACGACGGATTGGGCTGCCGCGATCGACGGTGATCCGCAGCTTCCCGACGTCGGACTCAGTCCGCGTCAGCGCGAGGTACTCGCCCTCTACGCGTCGGGCGAGAAGGCCGGACGCGTTGCCCGCCTCGCCGGATTGTCCGAGCAGACCGTCAACGACTACCTGGTACGGATCCGCAACAAATACGCCGAGGCCGGGCGTCCGGCACCGACGAAAACCGATCTGTACAAGCGAGCGGTCGAGGACGGCTGGCTGCCGATGCCCGAACTACCTCCGCAGGATTGACCCGCGGACTTGCTGTGGTTCATCCCACAGTGTCGACGCGGGTGAGCACCGCGGTTTCCGACGCACTCAAGGGTTCGACGAGCGGGGTGGTGACCGCTCGGATACTGCCGCCCGGCCGCGCGAGGATCGTATCCATCCTGGTCAGCGACTCGAGCGCCGACGTGCGGATCGAACTCGATGCCGACGGCCGGCAGTCTGTCGTAGCTTCGTGACACGCTCATCGGACGGTTGACGGTTCAATGCCCCTAATAGTCAGGGCAGAAAACCTGCGAATTACCTGTGAGAATCATTCCCATTGGTTTAGTTGGTCTCAACCCACTACGGCGTCCGGGAGAATTGATGTCTGCACTGCTCGAACCCATGCCCTCCGCGGACGACGCGGGAGTCCCGACGACGCCTCGTTCACGTGGGCCCATCAGCTTGGTTCCGCCTGCGATGCAGATTCACCCCGTCCCGGCCGCCCCGAGCCCGTTCCCGCCGCGACCGGATCTGACCGGCCGCGAGATCGAGGTGCTGCTCTGCTGGATTCGACACGACTCGAAGACCGAAGTGGCGAAGACACTGTTTCTCTCGCTCGGCACGGTCAACACGCACCTCACCCGAATCCGGGCCAAGTACACCTCGGTGGGGCGCCCGGCACCGACCAAAGCCGCCCTCGTCGCACGGGCCCTGCAGGACGGGCTGGTCGATATCTCGGAGCTGTGAACTCGCCGGTCAGACGCTGACTGCGGTCTCCACGCCTTCGTTCTCCAGACGCTTGTTGCGTCGGATGCTGCTCAGCAGGGCGGCTCCGATGAACAGAATTCCCACGAAGCCGGTGATCAGCTCGTTGATGTGCACACCGATCGAGACCAGCAGGATGATGGACAACGCGCCGATCGCCCAGTGCGCACCGTGCTCGAGGTACACGTAGTCGGACAACGTTCCCTTGCGGACCAGGAACACCGTGATCGAGCGGACGAACATCGCGCCGATGAAGCCGAGGCCGAGCGCAATGATGATGGGATCGGCGGTGATGGCGAAGGCACCGATGACACCGTCGAACGAGAAGGACGCGTCGAGCACCTCGAGGTAGAGGAACAGGAAGAAGCCGGCCTTACCCGTCGCCTTTGCCAGTTCGCTCGGTCCGCCCGAGGACTCTTCGCCCTCTTCCTCGACGTGGAAGAGCTCACCGAGTCCGTTGACCGAGATGTAGGTGATCATGCCCAGCACACCCGAGACCATGACGGTGGAGATCTTGTCGTCCTCGGCGAGGAACTCGGCACTGAGTACCAACAGCAGGCCCGCGACGACCACGGAGAGCTGATCGAGGCGGCCGATCCGGGCGAGGGGCTTCTCGAGCCAGCTCAACCAGGTGATCTCGCGGTCCTCGAAAATGAAGCCGAGGAACAACATCAGCAGGAACATGCCACCGAACGCGGCGATCTGAGGATGCGCGTCGGTGAGCAGAGTTTCGTAACTCGGCGACCCGTCCGGGAAGGTCGCGGCACCGTCGGCGGGCGGGTTGAGTGCCAGATCGAGTGCCGCCACCGGGCCCAGACCGGACGCGGCCCAGACGATGACCAGCGGGAAAAGCAGCCGCATGCCGAACACCGCGATGATGATGCCGATGGTGAGGAAGATCTTCTGCCAGAACTCGCTCATGCGTCGCAGCACGGTGGCATTGATGACGGCGTTGTCGAAGGACAGCGACACCTCGAGCACGCCGAGGATGAGGACGAGGATCATCGCCTCGATCCCGCCGTACAGGAAAGCCACGATCACGGACACGATGGTGACCGCGATCGACCATCCGAAGATCTTCACAACCACAGGCGTGGCCCTTCTCGAGACTAAATACGGGAAAACCCCCGCCCATCATGAATGACGAGGCGGGGGTACTCCCAATCTTGAGAGGGCCTTTACTACACGTTTACCCCGAAATCGCGGGCGATTCCTGCGAGTCCGGATGCGTAGCCCTGACCGACCGCGCGGAACTTCCACTCCGCGCCGTTGCGGTACAGCTCACCGAAGACCATGGCGGTCTCGGTGGAGGCATCCTCGCTGAGGTCGTAGCGAGCGAGCTCGGAGTTGTCGGCCTGGTTGATGACGCGAATGAACGCGTTGCGCACCTGACCGAACGACTGCGAGCGTGCGTCCGCATCGTAGATCGACACGGGGAAGGTGATGGTCTCGATCTCCGGCGGTACTGCGGCGAGATCGACCTTGATCTGCTCGTCGTCTCCGTCGCCCTCACCCGTGGTGTTGTCGCCGGTGTGCTCGATGGAGCCGTCCGGAGACTTCAGGTTGTTGAAGAACACGAAGTGCCCGTCGCTCAAGGCCTTCTTCGTCGAGTTCAGAGCGATGGCGCTGGCGTCGAGATCGAAGTCGGTGCCGGTCGTCGTGCGGATGTCCCATCCGAGACCGACCACGACCGCGGTCAGGTTCGGAGCTGCCTTGGTGAGCGAGACATTGCCACCCTTGCTGAGGCTGACGCCCATGGAGAGGTCCTTTCGCAATTGGTTTCCCGTTACGGGTTCAACCGTAGTGGGAATGTCCGGTTCTTGGACGTACTCCGCCAACGAGTACGACATCGCCAGGGTTCCCGTCAGTACTATCGAGCAGGTGACAAGTCGCTGGCCTGGGGTGTTCCGCCGGGGTACCGAATCCGACGCCGCCGCGCGTCGTTCCCAGGACAACGCTGTCGCCGCGTTCCTCGACATGGACAAACGTCAGTCCATCGCCTCGGCGGGCGTCGAGGCCTCCACCGCGCTGCGTCCTCAGGATCGACTCGCGAGCCGGTGGGCAGACACCGAGAAGCAATGTTTCGACGCCGGAGCTGCCTACCTCGCCGCCGTCGATCAGTTCGACGGAATCACCACTCCTGCCGCCAGATCGGCATTCGACCGAGCGACCGCGCTTCTGCACGACGCCAGCTCGGCTGTGGATCGGTTCTACGACGCACATCGAGACACCCTCGAGCAGTCCTCCGCTCAGTTCGCCGCGACCCCGCGGTTGGTCCAGGACGCACTGGCCGAGGCCGACGCAGCCCGATCGACCGTCGACGAACAGTTTGCCGGCTACCCCTCACTCCGGCAGGCGTGGCGCGAACTCGATTCGGCGACAACGCAATTGCAGGCCGATCAGCGCGACCCCCTGCGCGCCCGAGAGCACGCCGCCCTGGTCCGCGAGCGGGCGGCCGCACTGCGTGCCGCAGTGAACTCGGCCCCGGGCCGCCTTCAGGAGGCCCGAACGGCACTGGCCTCGGTGCGCACCCGAATCGAAGCCGTGCGAACGAGATCCGAGGGCATTGCCCCGGCCTTCTCGAGCTTGCTGCGGGAGTTCAACGCCAAGAGTTCGGCGGACCTCTCTCGCAACGAACGGTCCAGTGCGCGCCACATCGAGCAGGCCGACGAGGATCTGAGCGCAGCGCGTTCTGCACTCGACGCGGGCAATCCCGAACACTCGTTGGATCTGGTGACCCAGGCACGCCAACACCTGAGCGATGCCGAACAACTGGTCGACGCGGTCACCGACCGAGTTCGTCTACTGCGCGCGGTCAAAGCCGATCCGAAACAGACCGAGAACAAAGTGCGGTTCAAACTTCGTGACGCCCAACAACTCGCGGTCAACCGTGGTCTGGTTGCCGAATGGGGCTCGGTGTTGGATGCTCAGCTCGCCCGGATCGACAGGGCGAGCACAGCCCTGTCGGGTACCCACCCCGACTACTGGTCATATCTGCAGGATCTGGATACCATTTCGGACTTCATCGCAGGCGTGATCGACCGCATGCGTACCTCGCACTGATCACATTCACACGAAGGACAGTGGTGCAACACTTTCGCCATCTCGACGCAGACACCCGTGAACGAGTGTTCTTCCTGCAGCCGGAGGACATCGAGACGAGCGACGGAAACGACCTCGTGGCAACGGCTCTCGGAGCGACGCTATACATCCCGGCGACGCGTCCCGACCTGACCGCGACGGTGAACAAACGCACCGACGAGGGGGTTCGGTCCATCGTCATCGATCTCGAAGACGCTGTGGCGGACCATAATCTGGAAGAAGCGCTGGCCAACACCGTACGAACTCTGAACGAACTCTCGGGTTCGGGATCACTGGTGTTCGTTCGAGCTCGCACCGCCGCGCACATCCGCAGCATCTGCGCCGGCCTGAACCACGGTGCCGCCGGGCTCGCCGGATTCGTCGTACCGAAGTTCACGGCAGCACGCGGAGCCGAGTTCCTCGACGAGATCGTCGCCGCGTCCACGACACACGGCACCCGTCTGTTCGCCATGCCCGTCCTCGAATCCACGGAAGTGGTGCACCGGGAGACACGCGACGCGGAACTGGTTGCCATCCGTGAACTCCTCGGTGAGTACCGCGACACCGTGCTGGCGGTACGAATCGGGGCCACCGACATGTGCGGCACCTTCGGCATCCGCCGCGACCGCGACCTGACGATCTACGACGTCCGCGTCGTCGCCGACGTCATCAGCGCCATCGTCAATCACCTGGGTCGTTACGACGGATCGGGTTTCGTCATCACCGGACCGGTGTGGGAGTACTTCGCAGACCACGAACGCATGTTCCGCCCGCTGCTGCGGCAGACGCCGTTCGTCGATCAGGAGGCCGTGCGCTTTCGCCAGCAACTGGTGAGCAGCGACCTCGACGCCCTCCTGCGCGAGGTGGCACTCGACCGCGCGAACGGCATTCAGGGCAAGACCGTCATCCACCCCTCGCACGTGCCTGCGGTGCACGCGCTGTCCGCGGTGACGCACGAGGAATACCACGACGCACTCGACATTCTCTCTTCCGACCAGGGCGGTGTCCAGGCATCCGGCTACCGCAACAAGATGAACGAGCTGGGACCGCACCGCATTTGGGCGAAACAGACGGTGGTGCGCGCCAGGGCGTTCGGTGTCACCAACGAGGGGATCACGTTCGTGGATCTACTGACCGCGCTGGCACAGCGATGAACGCGAATCCGGCCGACGGCATCGTGCTCACCGACACCGGTTCGTCGTCGTCCTGGACGGCAACACAGTTGGTGCTGCCCGGTCTGCGTCGCAACCCTCGCCGCGCCCACCTGTTGGTCTCGACGGTGCTCGGCAAACACATACCCGTCGATCCGGACGTCGTCATCGCCGCCGGCAACGAACTGGCCGCCCTGGTGCAGACCGCGGTGGGCGGCTCCGATGTCGACGTGCTCGGATTTGCCGAAACGGCAACCGGATTGGGCCATACCGTCGCGACGGCTCTGGGCGCGCACTGCTACCTGCACTCGACGCGTCGCCACGTTCCCGGCATGACCGTGCACGGCGAGTTCGAGGAGGGTCACTCACACGCCACCGACCACCTGCTGATGCCCACCTCGGCCGACCTTCTCGCCGGCGACCTGCCGTTGATACTCGTCGACGACGAGATCTCGACCGGAGCGACCGCGCTCGATGCCCTTCGGCAGATTCACGCATCCGCCGGCCGCGCGCACTACGTCATCGCGTCCCTGGTGGACATGCGCACCACCGAGCATCTCGCTGCTGCTGCGGCGGTGGCAACAGAACTCGGCGTTCGGATCGACAACGTGAGCCTGGCGCAGGGATCGGTTGAGCTCGAGCCAGGCCTGGTGGAGACGGTGCTGGCCCTCCCTGATCCGGAGTTCGATCCGGTTGCTGCACAGCCTGGTTCGGTTCGCCGCGTCGATGCGCAGTGGCCGGCAACCCTGCCCGACGGCGGCCGGCACGGGTTCCTCCGATCCGACGCCGCCGGTTTCGACTCGGCGATCGATGCTCTCGCAGCCACCGTCGACTCCTCGCTCCCCGGATCGGCACCGGTGGTCGTCATCGGCCACGAGGAGCTCATGTACCTGCCGCTCCGACTGGCGGCGGCATTGCAGGAGCGCGGTCACACCGCACTGTTCCAGACCACCACTCGGTCACCGGCTTACGTTCTCGACGTGCCCGGCTACCCCCTGCGCCGCGGCTTCGAGTTCACTGCGCCCGAGGACGAATCGGGACTGCGCTACCTCTACAACGCGTCCGGACCGGACGACGCGACACTGGTGCTCGTCGCCGACGCTCCCGCCGACACCGACGCTCTGGCAGCAGCCGCCGAGACCCTGGCCGCCTCGGGTACCGACGTGCTGCTGGTCGTCGTCACGGGCGCGGACCCGGTGGCTCTCGAAGTCTCGCGGCGGGCACGTCCGCTGCGGGGGCCGGAATTCGGTTCGTACGCAGCCGACGAAGTCACCTGGCTGCTCAAGGACCTCTCGTCGGTCTCACTCGAAGCAGGAATCGAGGAGCGGGAGAAGCGCATTCAGGCAGGCGAAGCCCACTACGCCGAATCGCTTCCGGTCGAGTATCAACCGGATCTTGCCTACCGCGAACTGTTCGAGAAAGTGCTGCAGGAGAGCGCGTCACGGCTGGCGGTCGCGGTCGGCACCGTCACCGAGGTCGTGCTGGCCGAGCGCGGACACGACATCGCACTGGCGTCCCTGGCCCGCGCGGGCACACCCGTCGGAATTCTGATGCGCCGCTGGGCATTCGCAGCCCATGGCCTCGAGATTCCGCACTATGCCGTCTCGATCGTGCGCGATCGAGGCATCGACGCCGTCGCCCTGCGTTACCTGGCCGAGCATCACGATTCGCGCTCGGTGGTGTTCGTCGACGGCTGGACGGGCAAGGGCGCGATCGCTCGCGAACTCACCGCGGCGCTGCGCGAGTTCCCCGGAGCCGAGTTCGACGACGACCTCGCCGTGCTCGCCGATCCGGGCAACTGCGCTCGCACCTACGGCACCCGCGACGACTTCCTCATCGCCTCGGCCTGTCTGAACTCGACTGTGTCGGGCCTGGTTTCACGAACCGTGCTCAACGACAGTCTGATTCGTCCCGGGGACTTCCACGGCGCGAAGTACTACGCCGATCTCGCCTCCGACGACGTCTCGCGTCACCTGCTCGACACCGTCGCTGCCCGTTTCGAGGACGTCCGGGACGAGGTCGATGCCTCGGTAGCAGCCGTGCTCGGCTCCGACCGAACACCCACGTGGTCCGGCTGGGCATCGGTGGAGAAGGTCCGCGAGGAGTACGGCATATCGCACGTCAATTTCGTCAAACCCGGCGTCGGCGAAACCACTCGGGTGCTGCTGCGTCGTGTCCCGTGGCGAGTACTGGTGCGCGAGGCCGATGCGCCCGAGCACGAACACATCAGGATGCTCGCTGCGGCCAGGGGAGTGCCGGTGGATGTGGTTTCCGACCTCGCATATTCGTGCATGGGGCTGATCAAGAACGTGTCGAGTGGGGACGCGTCGTGAGCGCTCTCGTCGCGGTGGATCTCGACCGTACGATGATCTTCTCCGAGGGCGCACTCGGTGTGCCCCTGGACGATTCGTTCGAGTGCGTGGAGCTGTACGAGGAAAAGCCGTTGTCGTACATGTCTTCTCGTTCGATCTCTCTGCTGCGCGAGTTGAGCGAGAATGTTGTGGTCGTGCCGACCACGACACGTACCATCGAGCAGTTTCAGCGGATCGCACTCCCAGGTGCCCCGTGGCGGTACGCCATCACCAGCAACGGCGGCAACATTCTTGTCGACGGCCAGCCGGACATGCACTGGCGCAACGGGTTCGAGTTGAACCTGGCCGGCATCGGTGCCGAGTTGAGATCGAGGGTCTCCGAGGACTGGGTCCTGAAGTACCGCGAAGCCGACGGCCTGTTCTGCTACCTGGTGGTGAACACGGCGGCCGTGCCCGAGGGCTTCGTCGCGGAGTGGTCGCAGTGGTGCGCCGCTAGGGACTGGAACGTCTCGCAACAGGGGCGCAAGATCTACACGATGCCCAACGCGGTGTGCAAGAGCTCTGCGGTGGCCGAGGTTCGGACCAGGCTGGTACAGGACGGCACCCTCGACGCCGATGCCCGAGTCCTCGCCGCAGGTGACGGTGCACTCGACGCCGAGATGCTCATCGCGGCCGACGCCGCGATCCGTCCGCGGCACGGCGAACTGGAGCTGCTCGGATTCACTCGACCCGGCTTGACCGTCACCGAGTCCTCCGGTGTCCGGGCCAGCGAGGAAATTCTCGAGTGGCTGCGGAACCGAACCGCCGTGCGCCGCGTCTAACTGTTCGTCGGGGAGGCAGACGTAGGGCAAGGGGTGGGCATGACGGATCCGTACGAGGAACTCGCAGCGACGATCGACAACATCGTCACCAGTGCGTTCGTGACGCCGGTCGGTCCCGAATTTCTCGGCTCCGTTCTGAATGCGGCATTCGAGAAGGCGAACGTGGCCCTCGACTACCGTGGCGAGTTCGAGCCGGCCGAAGTGGTCATCACGGAGGCGTTCGAGGTGATGCCGCACGAGCAGATCGCGGCCATGGTGAAATCGCTGGGTACCGAAACCATCGGGGAATCGTCCAGGAACTGGAACGACTTGTCCGCTGCCGCGAACAGCGGATCCGACGGCTTCCGGTCCGGCATCGAGGCGGCCATGACGTCGGGCTGGTCGGGACCTACAGCCGACGCCGTCCGCGGCGGTGTGGGCGACTACGTCTCGTCTGCGAACGCGCTGTCCACCTCCATGAGTCTGATCAGCAACAAGTTGCTCGAGGCGCACTCCGGTTTCACGCAGACGAAGTCGAGGATGCCGCCGGTGGTTGCGGGAGCCGAAAGCAGCTTGATCGATTCCCTGCTGCCCATCCCCTTCGCCGCGAAGGAGGTGGTGTCGGCCCGAGAGGAGCAGCAGGAAGAAGCACGCCGAATCATGCGCTCGGTCTACGTACCGGGGGTGCTGCAGTCCGATTCCGAGGTCCCGGTGCTACCGGCAGCGCACAACCCGGTCGCTGACGGTGGTGGTTCCGGCGGCAGCTGGGGACTCGGTAGTTCTGCCGGGGGCGGAGATGGGGGTATCGGAGCGACCTCGTTCGGCGGCTCAGGTACCGAGGGTGGGGCTGACAGGGCAGCGCAGGCGCAGGCCGGCGGCACCGAGGCTGCCGAAGCGGGTCGGGCAGGTACTGCGGCGTCGGAGCAGCCCGGGTCGAGCGGTTCGGGTTCCCTGCCGCCGGCCGACAACTCCGATGAAACTCGTGCCGCAGCGGCCACCGGGCCGGGTGCTTCCGGCGGTGGTACGGGTTCCGGGGTCGGCGCAGGTCCCGGCGGGGGGTTCGGCGGAACAGGACCGGGCGGCAGCGGCTTCGCAGGATCCAATGGTTCCAGCTACGGCGGCGGTGCGGGATACGGAGGCAGTTCCGGTGCCGGATCGGGTTACGGCGGCTCGATTCTCGGCTCTCCGATCGGCGGCGGCACGGGCGGGATCGGTGCTGGCGGCAGCGGGGCGGGAGGCAGCGGGGCGGGCAGCCCAGCTGCGGCGTCGGCCGGGCGCGCGGGAGCACACGGCATGCCGGGAATGGGTGCCATGGGCGCAGCAGGCGCACGAGGAGCCGGCGACAACGACGGAGAGCACGCCGTTCCCGGCTACCTCGTCGATGTGAGCAACGGCAGCGAACTGATCGGCGATCTACCCCTGGTCGCACCTCCGGTACTCGGCGGCTGACGGTGACGAAATGGACCATGCCCGGCATCGACTTCATGATGCTGTGCAGTCGATTCGGACGCGACCGACTGCCGTACCCCCTGGCGGTCACCATCGACGTCGAGACCGTCGACGAACTCCGACAGCTGCGGAGCGAGGCGTCGGCGAGGATCGACGCGATGATGGACGAGAGACTCGGCGCAGCTGTTCGGACCGTCGTCGACCCGATCGTTCGCATCGAATGTCGCGGCGAGACAATCGATTCTCGTCACGGCATCGTGCGCAGCCACTCAGCGATTCGCCACGACACTGCCGCGGTGCTCACTCAGGAGCCCGGGCCCGACGCCTCCTCGGGCGGTGCCGTCACCGTCCAACTGACCGGCCCTGCCCATGCCCCCGCCGTCGTTCTCGGATCCGTACCGAACATCGCTGCAGGCCGCCGACCGGCCGAGCGACTCGAACGTGCCATTGCTGCAACGACTTCGGTTGGGTCGCATCTGACGACCGCAACCCGGGGGGCGACGGCGGACGAGCAGTTCCGGTCGTTCTTCGACCGCCCGCGGACTGCAGTCGGCGAAATCATCGTCGCGCGCGGCAAGACCTTCGACAACCGCCGCGACACCGATGCCGTCTCGTTCTTCTGGATGGACTTCGAACACGACGGCCGATACATCGTCCACTCCGCGGAAACGATCGACATCGCGCCCGCCGATACGACCGGCCTGGCGTCGGAGATCGGACGGCACGTGGCAGTGGCGCTGAGGCGGTGAGAACGGCGCGCTCTTGACACCGTATCGATTTTCGATAGGTTATCGATATTCGTTGTTATCGACTATCGATATGGAGACGGCGGGATGGCATACGGACTGAGCTCGGCACGGGCGAACAAATGGACGATGGCCTTCTATGCGGCGGCAGCTGTGATCTGGACCGGTCGGAAGTTGCAGGAATACCACTCCTCGGACTACGTCAGCGCCACCGTCACGCCTCTGGAGGAGTCGCCGACGCTCGACCTGTTCGGCGGACAGTTGCAACCAGGCAACGTCATCGAGCTCAGTGTCGCCAAAAGCGACGTCCAGCGGCTCATCGGGATGATCGACTTCATGAGGTACGGCGAGATCGTGGCCGGCGGAGTCCTCATCCTGGTAGGAATCTTCTTCGCGTACCGATTCTTCGACAATGTCATCAAGGAAACCCCGTTCAGCGTCGGTGCCAGCCTCGACCTGGTCGTGGTTGCTGCCTGCCTGGTCCTGTACCCGGTCATCACCGGAGGGCTTCGGGTGATGAGTACCAACGCCATCCAGGCCGCACTCGAAACAACCGAGGTCACCGATACTGCACGAAGCTTCGGCTCGGTCTGGCTGGCCTTGATCGTCGCTCTGGTCCTGCAATTCGTCTACGCAGTTCTTCGGCAAGGCTCCAAGCTCGCTCGCGATGCCGATGGTCTGGTCTGATGGCGGAAGAGTTCGTCGACCATCTCGTCGTCTGTCATCTGGGCGAGATTCTCGACGCCCGCGGTATGACTCTCGCGGAACTCTCGCGTCTCGCCGGGGTCAGCGTCGTCAATCTGTCGGTGCTCAAGAACGACCGCGCCAAGGCCATCCGATTCTCGACGCTCACCGCAGTCTGCCGCGTCCTCGGCTGCACACCCGGCGACCTGTTCACCCTCCGCGAGATCTGACGTCCGCCCGATCGCAGCCACACCAGTCGGACAAATCGAACAAGTACATTGGATGACGGTAACCAGCACTACGAGAGAGAGTCCATCACATTGTCTGCTCCGGCCGGTCAACCGTTGTCCAAGGGTCAGAACGGCCCCCTCACTGTCGGTGACGTCGTCGTCTCCATCTCGCTGGCCGTACCCGCGGACCTGTCCGCGCTACTGGTCACCGACGCCGGAAAAGTACGCACCGACGCCGACTTCGTGTTCTTCAACCAGCCCACCGGCCCCGGCGTACGCCTCGAGCCCGGCCAAGGCGGACCGGCCCGGCTCGCCGTGTCGCTCGCTGCAGTGCCCGCCGACATCGAGCAGATCCGCGCGGTCATCACCCTCGACGACGCGTCGAGCAACTTCGGGCGCTCCACCGCCCCCGTGGCGCGGGTGAGCGATACAGCCGGAAATGTGTTGTACGAGTACACAATCGATGGCCTGAGCTCGGAGTCCATCGTGATCGCGCTGGAGATCTACCGCCGTCAGGGAAGTTGGAAGGTGCGAGCCGTCGGGCAGGGCTACGCGGGCGGGTTCGCAGCCCTGGTGACCGATCACGGTGTGTCCGTGGACGACGCCCCTGCTCCCACACCTCCCGCACCGACACCGCCACCCGCTCCCGCTCCCGCTACTCCACCGCCGCCGGCTGCCCCGCCGGCACCGCCCGCCGCCCCGGTCCCCACCGAGGCTCCGGAAGTCAGCCTCACCAAGTCCAAGCCCGTCAGCCTCACGAAAGGCCAGAAGGTCACCCTCCGCAAGGACGGCGGCGTGGCGCTGACGGTCATCCGGATGGGTCTGGGCTGGGACCCGGTGACCACTCCGAAGAAGGGCGGATTCTTCGGCGGCGGAGGCCGAGCCGCGAACATCGACCTGGACGCGTCGGCGATCATGCTCGCCGACCGCAACGTCAACGATGTCGTCTACTACGGGCAGCTCAATGCCAAGGACGGCTCGATCGTGCACCAGGGTGACAACCTCACCGGCGAAGGCGAGGGCGACGACGAGGTGATCGTGGTCGACCTGACGCGGGTACCCAAGCACGTGACCGGCATCGTCTTCACGGTCACGTCGTACCGCGGTCAGACGTTCGAGCAGGTCGCGAACGCATTCTGCCGTCTCGTCGACAACACCACCAACACCGAACTGGCCCGCTTCACCCTGCAGGGCGGCATGCCGTTCACCGGTCTGGTGATGGCGAAGGTGTACCGCCAGGGCAGCGAATGGAAGCTCCAGGCCATCGGCGACGGTATCCAGGCCAAGCACGCCGGTGAAGCCGTCAAACAGCTCGGCCGCTATATGTGACCTTGCGGGCAGTAGTCGTCCGATCTGCAGCGCCGTCGAGCACGCCACCGAGCGGGTCGACGGCGCTGCCGTTTCGAATGAGATCCTCGGCCGGCCGGTAGATCTGCCGAACGATCAACGCGCACAATCCGATCACGGCGACATCGCGCACCACGACGGTCGCGGTGAACCACTGTTCGGGTAGACCCTTGTTCTCCACACCCAGGTAGTAGTACATCCGCGGGAACCAGACGAAGGCGTCGATCGTCATCCACGCCAACAGAATTCGACGATGCGGCAGCGCCAGTACAGCCAGCGGAACCAGCCACAGCGAGTACTGCGGACTCCACACCTTGTTGGTGAGCAGGAACCCGGCGACCACCAGGAACACCAGCTGCGCGAGCCGCGGCCGCGTCGGAGCCGTCGTGCCGATGTACGCGATCAGCGCACACACGATGGCGAACAACACGAGCGTCACGGCATTGAGAACCAACGGTTTGTCGCCCGGGTACAGCGGACCGTCGAAACCGGTCCAACCGGTGAACGAGGTGACGACGTTGTACAGCGAATCCGGGTCCGCACCACGCTCGGAATTGAGCCGGAAGAACTCGTACCATCCCGACGGATACAGCAGCGCCAGTGGAAGATTCACCGCCATCCACGCACCGATCGCCGCACCGGCGGTGATGCCCCACTCGCGCATCTTTCCGGTGCGCCAGCACAGCACCAGCAGGGGCCCGAGGAACAGCAGGGGATAGAGCTTGGTGGCACCGCCGAGACCGATCAGAACTCCGGCCAGCACCGGCTTCTTCTTGGCCCATGCCAGCAACCCGGTGAGCGCGAAAGCCGTTGCGAGAGCGTCGAAATTGGTGAATCCGTGCACGATCACCAGAGGTGAGGCCGCCACGAGGGCAGCGTCCCAGATGCGGCGTCCGGCGGCTATGGCGGTGGCCCACACGGTGACCAACCAGGCGACGGCCAATCCCAGGGCAACCACATTGAAGTACACGACGACCGGCAACGCCTGCGGCAGGAAACTCAGTGAGTTCCACGCCTTTCCGACGACCATCGACCCGTACTGGTAGAGCCCGGCGAGCACCGGGTACTCCATGTACCGAATCTGACTCGACCCGTCGGCCTTGGTCTCTTCCCAGGACTTCTTGTACGGGAACGCACCTTGATCGAGTCGCTCCGCCCCGTACAGCGGCACGGTATCGGAGTAACACATCGCCACGTACTGACGACTGCCACTCCAATCGAGTCCGAGCTCACCGCCCGGTCCCACCGGTGCCTGCTGGATACACGCGGCCTTGGCGAACCAACCGAAGCAGAGAAAGACCACCGCGAGCAGCAGAATCACCCGGAGCGCCGTGAACCAGCGCTGCCGACCGATCACCGCGTGCTTGCCGACCGGACCGCCGATGACCGAGGACAGTTCCTCGGTCATCGGATCGGTACGACTGGGTAGATCGCGGTCCGCAGCGCTCGCCGAATCTAGGCGACCGGGGCTCGCCACGGCTCGACCCTTGCGGTCGGGTTCGGTCGTCACCGCCGCGTCGCTACTGCCCGGGCGCTGCCGGTTCGGGCGCTGCCGGTTCGGGTGCCGCCGGTTCGGGTCCCGCGGGCTGCGCCGGTGCCAGTCCGGGAAGCGGAATGGTCACGCCGGGCAGAATCTCGACCTGCCGCGGAGTGATGACGACCGGCGGCGAGATCTCCGTCGGAATCGGCAGGGTCACCTGCGGCGGAGCTGTCGATGGTGCCACCGTCGTCGCCGGAGCGGGTGCCGAGTACTGCGGCACACCGGCCTGACCCGCGATGGCCTCGGGCGTCGGGAAGGTCTCGTTCGAGGTGCCGTCCAACGTGCCGTCCATCGTGTCTTTCCAGATGTCCGACGGTAGGCCCGATCCGTAGATCGGTCCGCCGTAACTGTTCTCGAGCGGCAGACCCTGCTCGGTGCCCACCCAGACGGCAGTGGACAGCGACGGCGTGTAGCCGACCATCCAGGCATCCTTGTTCTGACCGGTGTCTCCGAGCTGAGCGGTACCGGTCTTGGCTGCCGACTGGCGACCGCCTGCGAGGTTGTGACCGTTGGAGTAGCCGGCGATCGGACGCATCGCCGAGGTCACGTTGTCCGCAACCGCAGCCGAGACGACCTGCTGGCCGGCTTCGGGAGCCCTGTCGAGCAGCACGGTGCCGTCGGCGGTGACGACCTTCTGCACGAAGTGCGGAGTGTGATAGACGCCGGACGCAGCCAGTGTCGCGTAGGCAGAAGCCATGTCGATGACGCGAGACTGGTACTGGCCGAGCACGACTCCGTAGTTGGGGCCCGCGTTGTCGGGCTCGGTGAGGGTGGGTCCGACGCCCTCGATCTCCTGCGGGATGCCGAGCTTGTGTGCCATGTCCGCGATGGCCTGCGGACCGTTGTCCATGCTGAGCATCATCCGGTAGAAGCTGGTGTTCAGTGAACGCTTCAGCGCCTCGGCGATGGTGCACGTTCCACAGGAGGCACCCTCGACATTGCTGATCTCGATGCCGTTGACGTCGAGCGGGGAGCTGTCGTACATCTTCGACAGCGGAATGCCCTGATCCAGCGCGGCGGCCAGACCGAACACCTTGAACGAGGATCCGGTCTGCAAGCCGGACTGGGCGAAGTCGAATCCTCGACCGTCCGCACCGCCGTAGTACGAGCGGACCGCACCGGTGCGTGGATCGATCGACACCGACGCCGTCCGCAGCTCCGAGGGCTCGCCCTCCATGTTGCCGTTCACGGCCTCGACCGCCGCCGCCTGGGCGTTCGGGTCGATGGTCGTGGTGATCTGCAGCCCCTCGGTGTTGAGGTCCTGGTCACTGATACCCACCGCCGACAACTCTCGCAGCACCTGGGCCTTGATCAAGCCGTCCGGCCCGGCATCCTGAGCATCACCGGTATCGACCTGCGCGCTCGGGACCACCGCCGGGAACATCATCGACGCCCGCTGGGTCGCATCGAGCTGACCCTGGGAGACCATGCCGTCGAGCACGTAGTCCCAACGCGCTTGCGCGCCGGTGGGGTTGAACTCGGGATCGAGATTGGAGGGTTGCTGGATGACGGAGGCGAGAACCGCACCCTCCTCCACCGACAGCTGGTCGACGGACTTGCCGAAGTACGCCGTCGACGCGGCGGCGATGCCGTAGGCACCGCGACCGAAGTAGATGGTGTTCAGGTACGCCGCAAGAATGTCGTCCTTGGACCACTGCCGCGCCATCTTCGAGGAGATGACGAGCTCACGCATCTTTCGGGTCAGCGTCCGATCGTTACCGACCAGCGCGTTCTTGACGTACTGCTGGGTGATGGTCGAGCCACCGCCTGCACTGTCGCGTCCGAGCACATTGTCACGCAAAGCCCGGCCGAAACCGGTCACCGAGAATCCCGGATTGGAATAGAAGTCGCGATCCTCGGCCGAGAGAACGGCGTTGCGCACGTGCTCCGGGATCTGATCGATAGTCACGTCGGTGCGGTTGCCCTCGGGTGGCACCACCTTGCCGAGCACACTCGAGCCGTCGGCCGCGAAGATCGTGGCGACCTGGTTGGTTCTGATGTCGCCGGGACGCGGCACGTCCTCGACGGTGTAGGCCACCATGAACGCCAGGATCGGCACGATCAGACCCAGGGCGATCAACGCATACATCGTGCGTCGAGCGACCCGCCACTTGGACTTCTTCTTCGTTTTCGCGGCGGGACCTCTTTCGGGCGGCTCGGGCGGTTCGCTGCCCGAGGAGAGAACTGATGGATCGTTCGGTTCGTGGGGTGGTGGCACAGCGCCGGACCGAGTGACGCCCGTCGGGGCAGTGGATCGGACAGGAGGCGCGATGGGCGGCTCTCCGTACCGACGTTCGCCGTAGGGACGCTCGCCCGCGGGACGTCCACTCACCGGATCCACCGGCGGCCTGCCCTGAACGGGTCGGCCCTGCGGGGGCATGGGAGGGCGGCCCTGCGGGGGCATCGGACGCTGACCGGGAGGGGGACCGGGTCGCTGACCGGGAGGAGGCATCGGAGGACGGCCCTGCGGCGGCATCGGACGCTGCCCGGGAGGAGGTCCCGGTCGCTGGCCGGGAGGGGGTACCGGTCGCTGGCCGGGAGGAGGCATCGGAGGACGGCCCTGCGGCGGCATCGGACGCTGCCCGGGCGGGGGTACCGGCCGACGCCCGGGGTCGGAATGGCGACTGCCGCGTGGCGGCCCGGGCACGTCGGGACGCCGTCCGGAGTCGCTACGGCCCGGTTCGTTGCTACCCGGATTGTTGTCGTAGGGGGAACTCACGTACGAATCTCCAGTAATTTCGGCGGCCGCGTCGAATTCTCGGTGGATGGGATCAGCGGAGCGATTGTGTCACTCACTCGCTGTTCGACGGTTCGGTTGACGGGAACCCGATCGCGGACGACGGGGTTGCTTGGGCGCGGGGACGGCCCCGAGGACATAGGACTGGACGAGGTGGTTCCAACTGCACGACCTACACACCTCGACCACGTGGACCGAGAACTCCTCCTGGGTCGCCGCGAGACGGACGAGTTCGTCCGACGTTCTCGCCGACCCGGACAGTGCCCCGAGCTTCTCGCCGAACACCCAGGACACCAGCGTGAGCTGCTCCTTGCGGCAGATTGGGCACACCACATCGCTGCCACGTCCGTGAAACTTGGCGGCGCGAAGAAGGTACGGATCCGCATCACAGACCGCTGCGACGCCCGTCCTTCCGGAGTACACCTCGGCCAGCAGCGACCGACGCTGAAGGGCGTAGTCCACCACCTGTCGCTGAAGTCGCACGAGGACCAGAGTACGTGCGGCCCCTCCGATGCGGACCTGCGAACCCCGCCTCGGCGGGGAGCAGGGCCCATTTCGGTTCTCGGAAACTCCGCTTTACCTGTGCCGACGCGGTCTGCCCCTCGACGCAGGCGAGAGACGCAGATCGCACCGACGTGGATTCGGTGTGAGCTCCGGTCCCTACACTTGCTCGCATGTCGGCCACATCGGGAATCCACGTGCGCCCCCGACGACACGGCGACCTGACCACTCTCCTGCCCATCCTGCAACGAGCGCACGAATTACACCGTTATCCCGTGCGCGCAGTGGCGGTGCGAGCCGACTGGCTTGTCCCACCGAACGAACTCGCGGCCTGGGTGGCCGAGTCCGACGACGCCGTCGTCGGCCATATCGCGCTGCACTCGACGGCAGCACCGGGAACCGATGCCGGCGCGGACGACGCAAGCGCGCAGTGGCGGCGAGCAACGGGGGTGGGTGCCGATCGACTCGCTGTGGTGTCGCGCTTGGTCACCGACGGCTCGGTACCGGGCAGTGGAACGACTCTGCTTGCACACGCGATCGATGCTGCGCGCGATGTAGGCCGCGTGGCGGTTCTGCTCGTCGAGCCGAGTAGCACCGCCCTCGGCTTCTACCGCAGGCGAGGGTGGCGACAGATCGGGACGTCTGCGCAGCAGTGGGGCGAGTATCGAGTCGACGCCGTGCTGATGGTGGCACCGGCTCGCTGAACCGACAGGCCACTTGCACGTTCACCCGCGCTCGATCACGCCGACAGAGCGAAAAGGGCACACACCACGGCACCGCAGAGACGTACGCGGTCCGCCGATCGCAGCCGACTCATCAGGTGTTCGTTGCGTCCCGAACGCCCCAGTTCGCCATGGGTGGGGGCAGCCACGAAGGCAGTCGCCGACGCCGAGACCGCCGCGCCGCCGATGCTCGTCAAGACAACCGCATCGATCGGCCCGGACACCAACACCCACAGACACGCAGCAGCGAGCAGCACGTAGACCGGACCGACGACGAGGGTTATCCGACGCGAGTGCGCGTCGTGGGCACGCGACCAGTCTTCGTCCGGAACGTCCGCCAGCGCCGGATAGACGACGCCGGTCACCACCATCTGAAAGCCCAGGTGGAGGGCCGCGGCGGCGAGAAGCGCGTCGACCGGGGTCATGTGTCGCACGATACGTGCACGGCCGAGTTGTCAGAATATGTATCGGCGCGATACATTCTTCGATAGTGCGGTCAATCGCATCGTCATGATGTGATCGTTGGATTCGAGAAGGGGGAGTTGCATGCTCGAGCTCGCAATTCTCGGACTGCTTCTCGAATCACCCATGCACGGTTACGAGCTCCGCAAGCGGCTGACCGGCCTGCTCGGAGCTTTTCGAGCGTTTTCGTACGGATCGCTGTACCCGGCACTCCGTCGACTGCAAACCGACGGTCTCATCGCCGAGGACGCCGGTCCCGACTTGCTCGTGAAGAGACGAGCAAAACGGGTGTATCAGCTCACCCCGCTCGGCAGGGAACGATTTGCCGAACTGGTGGCCGACACCGGACCGCAGAACTACACCGACGACGGATTCGGCGTACATCTTGCCTTCTTCAGTCGGACTCCCGCGGAAGCTCGAGTCCGCATTCTCGAAGGCAGACGTCGCCAGGTCGAGGAGCGCCGAGAAGGCCTCCGCGACGCTGTGGCCAAGGCGAACGGGACACTCGACCGCTACACCAGGCAGCTACACCAGCTCGGTCTCGAATCGAGCGAACGCGAGGTGCGCTGGCTCAACGAAGTCATCGCAGCCGAGCAGGCCGACCCCAACCCAGCACCGTCCCGCACAGCACCAAACAGGACAGTCAAGACAGAAGGAGAACCCGACCATGGGTGAGAACAACAACGCAATCCGCGTGGCCATTGTGGGTGTGGGCAACTGCGCCTCATCCCTGGTCCAGGGTGTCGAGTACTACAAGGACGCGGACGAGAACGCCACCGTCCCCGGCCTCATGCACGTCATGTTCGGCAAGTACCACGTCCGCGACGTCGAGTTCGTCGCCGCGTTCGACGTGGACGCCAAGAAGGTCGGCTTCGATCTCTCCGAGGCCATCTTCTCCAGCGAGAACAACACCATCAAGATCGCCGACGTACCCCCGAAGGACGTCCACGTCCTCCGCGGACCGACCCTGGACGGCCTCGGCAAGTACTACCGCGAGACCATCACCGAAGCCGACGGCGAAGCAGTCGACGTCGCACAGGCACTGCGTGACGCCAAGGTCGACGTCCTCGTGTCCTACCTGCCCGTCGGATCCGAAGAAGCCGACAAGTTCTACGCACAGGCAGCCATCGACGCAGGCGTCGCCTTCGTCAACGCCCTCCCCGTCTTCATCGCCAGCGATCCCGTCTGGGCCAAGAAGTTCGAGGACGCTGGCGTCCCCATCGTCGGCGACGACATCAAGAGCCAGGTCGGTGCCACCATCACCCACCGCGTCATGGCCAAGCTCTTCGAAGACCGCGGCGTGCAGCTCGACCGCACCATGCAGCTCAACGTCGGCGGCAACATGGACTTCCTCAACATGCTCGAGCGCACCCGCCTCGAGTCGAAGAAGATCTCCAAGACCCAGGCCGTCACGTCGAACCTGCAGAAGGAATTCAACGCCAAGGACGTCCACATCGGACCGTCCGACCACGTCGGCTGGCTCGACGACCGCAAGTGGGCCTACGTCCGCCTCGAAGGCCGCGCCTTCGGTGACGTTCCCCTGAGCCTCGAGTACAAGCTCGAAGTATGGGACTCGCCCAACTCCGCAGGCGTCATCATCGACGCAGTCCGCGCCGCGAAAATCGCCAAGGACCGCGGCATCGGTGGACCGGTCATCCCGGCTTCGGCCTACCTGATGAAGAGCCCGCCGAAGCAGCTGGCCGACGACGTCGCTCGCGAGCAACTCGAAGCGTTCATCATCGACGCATAAATGCCTGCGACAGTGATGTGACTGAGCGCCTGCGACGGCACTCATCCGCGCCACTGCCCCCGCCCACCGGTCCACTCGATGTGACATTGACCCCCCAAAAGGTCACTGAATGTCACGTTGAGTGGACCGGTGGGCGTTCGTCTATCCCGCCGCGGTGATTTCTCGTGGATCGAATGTCACCCGGATTTCCCTGATTGTTCCGTCCTCGATTCGCTGCCAATTGGCGGTGCTTGCCGGGGAGGCGATCGACGTGTGCAGATCGAACCACGTCAGTACGTTGGGGCCGTCCACGAAGACGTGGGCGATATCGATGTCGGTGACGATCTCCGACATTCCTTTCAATCCCGCCACACATTCCGCGCCGTTGGCCGCTGTGCCCAGTGGTCCCCTGAATGACGCGTCCTCGTGCAGGATCGACGCCAGAGTGTCGAAGTCCTTGCTTTTCCAAGCCTCGAAGTAGGTCGCGGCAACTTCTTTCGGTGCCCGTGTCATGACATCGAGTCTCGAGCGCACCGGGTCAGAAGTCCAACAGTTGATTCCGATGATCATCAGAAGTTCTACTCATAGCCGCAGCTGAAGCTAGCGCGCTATCGTGTGCTCGTGGCCATCGATCCCACGTCCAAGCATCCGGTCCTCGAACGCGTCCGCGCGCTGGCCTTCGCCTATCCCGAGGTGTCCGAGAAGATCTCCCATGGACGGCCTACCTTCCGTACGTCCTCGGTCTTCGTGTACTTCGGCGGTGGCGTCAAAGGCGGCGACCAACACGACCTCTCGATCCTGGTCAAATGCGAGAGCGCCGAGGAACAGCGTGCCTGCGAGCTCGAACCCCGGTACTTCCACCCCGCTTACCTCGGCCCGGCCGGCTGGGTGGGCTTCGACCTCTCCGACGCCGATGACGACGTCTGGGCCGAGGCCGCCGAACTGATCGACTGCAGTTACCGCATCACTGCCCCGAAGCGGAACGTCGCCAGACTCGACGCCGGCGAGGGTCCGAATCTGGGTGTTCAGCAGTGGAACTGAGGCAGCTGGAGTACTTCGTCGCGGTGGCCGAGGAAGCGAACTTCACGCGCGCCGCGGCCCGAGTTCACATCAGCCAATCCGGCGTCAGCGCCCAGATCCGCGCGCTCGAACGAGAACTCGGTGCCGAATTGATCGACAGATCCGGCGGCACAGCAACATTGACCACCGCAGGCCAGGCCGCGCTGACACACGCCCGTGCGACTCTGGCCGCCGCCGACTCGGTTCGGCAATCCGTCGACGATGTTGCCGGACTTCTACGCGGATCGGTACGGATCGGCATGGTGACCGCGTGCACCGTCCCACAACTGTTCGACGCGTTGGCCCGCTTCCGTTCCACGTATCCTGGCGTCGAACTTGCTCTGCAGGAGGGGAATTCGGACCGTCTGGTATCCGATGTGCGCTCCGGGGAACTGGATCTCGCACTCGTCGGCGTCGCGGCTCGGGCCCCGGACGGACTGGAATCGATGGTGATCATCGAGGAGCGAATCTGCGCGGCCGTGGCACCGAACCATCCGTTGGCATCGCTCGAGCGGGCGACGTTGGCGCAGGTGAATCACTACCCGATCGTCTCGCTTCCCGTGGGTACCGGAGTGCGGGCGGTGTTCGACCGTGACTGCGCCGGAGCGGGACTGTCGCCGTCGATCACGTTGCAGGCCAGCGCTCCCGACGCAGTCGCCGACCTCGCTGCGCGCGGTGTAGGAGTGGCGATCCTGAGCGCATCGATGATCGATACCTACGGCGATCGACTGACTGTTGTGGAGCTGGCGGACTCGACCACGGCAGCGCTGTTGGCTCTCGTCTGGACCCCGAAACCGAACGCCGCGTCGGCGAGGTTGGTCTCGATGGCACAGGATGCCTTCGGTTCCACCGCGATCTGAACCGGATCGAGAACCGGAGTCGTTCGGCGCACAGGTCGGGACTTCCTACCCCAGCGCCGCGCGCACCTGCGAACCTACGGTCGAAGACATGAAAACTCCCACCTTCGGTCAGCGTCTTCGCTACGACGTCGGCGGCGTCCTCCCGGACGACCTACGGGATTGGGTCCTCCACGACCTGACCGGACGTGGATCCACTCCGCGCTATCTGGCCCGATTCCTCGTTCCACTGGCCGCCGTGCTCTTGCTGTTCCTCCTGTTTCCAGGGCCGAACTGGATTGCGGGCCTGATGATGATGCTGATCTTCGTCCCGGTCGTCTACTTCGCCTCGGCACTGCATCTGATCTATCGCGCGTTCCGGCTCGGGCAACACGGGATCGACGCAGCCTCGATTCCACGCGCGACGCCCAGTGCGGAACGCGACCGCAAGACCTACGAGGCCAACTACAGGCACCCGTGACCACCACACCCGATACCCGACCGAAAACAGCACAGGACGAGGCAACCATGACCAGCACCCAGACAGAGCCCGCGACCGACGTCGGAATGCCACGAATCGGAGACCGCGCGCCGTCGTTCACCGCAGTCACCACGCAAGGGCCCATCGACTTCCCCGCCGACTACCGCGGAAAATGGGTCATATTCTTCTCGCACCCCGCAGATTTCACACCCGTCTGCACCAGTGAGTTCATCACATTCGCCGCCATGTCCGACGAATTGCGCGAGTACAACACCGAATTGGTCGGACTGTCGATCGATGGTCTGTACAGCCATATAGCGTGGTTGCGCACGATCAAGGACAAGATCAGTTTCAACGGGATGTCCGGCATCGAGGTCGAATTTCCTTTGGTCGAGGACATCTCGATGGACATCGCCCGCGCGTACGGCATGATCATGCCCGGCGAGAGTTCGTCGAAGGCAGTGCGGGCGGTGTTCGTCGTGGACCCGAAGAGTGTGGTGCGCGCAGTCATCTACTACCCGCTGAGCACCGGTCGGAACTTCGACGAGATCCTGCGTCTGATCAAGGCACTGCAGACCGCAGACGCATTCGACGTTGCGACGCCGGCAGATTGGCGCCCGGGCGATCCGGTCATCGTGCCACCGGCCGGTTCGTGCGGTACTGCCGCGGACCGAATGGACGGTACCGATTCCGACGTGGAATGCCAGGATTGGTTCTTCTGCACACGGTCGATCAGCGCCGAAGACATCGAAGGTGCCATCCGCGCACGCTGAGAGTCAGCGAATCTTCTTGACGGTGAACCACAGTGCGACAAGCAGACCCAGCAGCGCCAGCGACGGCAGTACGCCGGGATCACCCCCGATGATCCCGGCGACCGCGAACCCGAGAGCCACCAGCGCGAAGAATCCCAGAATGCCCGCCAGCAGCTGCAGATGATCCTGTGCCGTCACGACTTGACGCCGCCTGCGGTCAAGCCGGAGATGATGCGGCGTTGGAACAGCAGCACCATGATCACCAACGGGATGGCCACGATCGTCCCGGCGGCCATGATTGCGGCATACGGCACCACCAGCGGATCGTTGCCGGTGAACCGCGCGATGGCCACGGTCACCGGCTCGGTGCTGTCACTCGAGAGCTGACTCGCCAGCAGGTACTCGTTCACCGCGGCGATGAACGCGAGGATGGCGGTGGTGAACAGGGCAGGTGCGGCAAGTGGAAGCATCACCAATCGGAAGGCCTGGAAGCGTCCGGCGCCGTCGATCCGGGCGGCTTCTTCGAGCTCCCAGGGCAATTCGGCGAAGAACGCTGCCAGCGTGTAGATCGTCAACGGCAGTACGAACGAGATGTTCGGGATGATCATGGCCTGATAGCTGCCGATCCACCCGATGTTGGTGAAGAACTGGAACAGCGGGGTGACCAGCGCGACGACCGGGAACATCGAGGCGCCCAGGATGATGCCCGTCACCACGTACTTGAAGCGAAAGTCGATGCGCGAGAGTGCATATGCAGTGAAGATGCCGATGGTCAGTGCGATCAGCGTGGTCGCTCCGCCGACGATGAGGCTGTTGCCCACCGCCCGCAGAAAGTTGTTGCCGTTCGCGGTCGACAGGGCGTTTTCGAAATTTTCCCACGTGACATGCGTCGGCCACGGCGTCGTGTCGAAGGTGTAGCGCGGGTCGCGGAACGCGGTGACGACCATCCAGTAGAACGGTGCCAGTCCCCACACGAGAATCACGACGACGCCGAGATAGATGCGGGCCTGCTTCATCGGCCGGCCCCCTTACGCTGATTGTCCTGAGTGGCAACGGCATTGGCACCGAGGAACTTGACCAGGATGAACGCCACGACGAAGATCATGACGAACGAGATGGTCGACAGTGACGCAGCGCTGTTGAATCCCTGCCGGATCTGCTCCACCACCAGGATCGAGATGGTTCGCGTGGCGGGATTGCCCTCGGTGAGGATGGCGGGAAGGTCGTACATCCGCAGCGCATCCATGGTGCGGAACAGAATCGCGACCATCAACGCGGGCTTGACCAGTGGCAGCGTGATCTTGGTGAACCGCTGCCATGCCGACGCACCGTCGACGCGAGCTGCCTCGTAGACGTCCGCCGGAATCATCTGCAGCCCGGCCAGAATCAGCAGCGCCATGAACGGCGTCGTCTTCCACACGTCGGCGATGATCACCGCGAAACGCGCGGGCCACGCGTCCCCGGTCCACAGAATGTTCGTTCCCAGAATGCGATTGGCGATACCGTCGTACGCGAAGATGAAGTACCAGAGCTTGGCCGTGACCGCCGTCGGGATAGCCCACGGAATCAGGATCGCGGCGCGCAGCAGGGCCCGTCCGGCGAAGGTCTTGCCCATGATCACGGCCATGGCGAAGCCGATGACCACCTCGATGGACACCGTCACGACGGTGAAGAACGCGGTGTTGCCGACCGCGCCCCAGAACTGAGAACCGAGAGTTCCCGGCGGGCAGGGCACCAGCGTGCCCGACGCCGACGTGCATTGCTGCAGTATCCAATGCGTGTAATTGGCGAAACCGGCAGAACCGCCGGAGACGAACATGCCGGTAGCGGGATCGAGACCGGGATCCTTGGAGAAGGACATCACCAGGGCTCGGATCACCGGGTAGACGATGACGATCGCGAGGATCACCATCGTCGGTGCGATCAACAGCCAGGCCCGACCCTGCGTCAGGCCGAAGCGTTTGTTCTTGGACCGCACATGCCGACCGCGGCCGGGGGACGAGCCCCCGGCCGCGGTGGTTGCGCCGGCCCCACTGGTCACACCAGCAGGTACAGCCATTGGTTCTCCCGAAATCAGTTGGCGCCGGCGGTTTCGATACCGGCCTGCATGTCCGTGATCGCCTGGTCCACGTTCTTCTCACCCTTGATCGCGGCAGACACGTTGTCCTGCACGGCCTTCGATACGGCCGGGTAGAACGGGGTTACGGGACGCGGAACTGCATTCTCGATGGATTCCTTCAGTGCGGGAAGGTACGGCATCGCGGCGATCAGTGCGGGGTCGTCGTACAGCGATGCGAGCACGGGCGGCAGTGCACCCTCGGCGATGATGCGCTGAGCCTGCTCGCCCTGCAGGAATCGCAGGAAGTCGGCAGCGGTGGCCTTGTTCTCGGAGTACGCGCTGATCGCGGCGTTGTATCCGCCGAGCGTCGAGGTGCCGACTCCGGTGACTCCGGGAAGCGGTGCGACCGAGTACTTTCCGGCCACAGCCGAACCTTCCTCGGCCGCGGTGCCGTAGACGTACGGCCAGTTGCGCAGGAACAAGGTCTGACCGTCCTGGAATGCCTGCTGGCTCTCGGATTCCTTGAACGTGGTGTCCTGAGCCGGAATGACGCCGGTCTCGAACGCGGTGACGAGGGTCTGCAGTCCTGCCCTCGCCTCCGGGCTGTCGACGGTGGGGGTCTTGCCGTCCTCGTCCACGATGGATCCGCCGTGCGCGTTGATGATCTCCGACGCATTGGCCGTCAGACCTTCGTACGGGGCGAATTGTCCGGCGTAGCAGTCGATGTTGTTGTTCCGGGCGACCTGGCAGTCCTCGGTGAGCTCGGCCCAGGTGGTGGGCGCCTCGGGGAGCAGATCACTGCGGTAGTAGAGCAGTCCGCCGTTGGTGTTCTTCGGTGCGGCGTACTGCGTGCCGTTGTAGGTCGCGCTGGCAACGGTCGCGGGCAGAACGCCTGCGTTGTCGAGCGCGAATTCGCCCTCGAGCGGCACGAGCCAGCCCTTGGCCGCGAATTCGGCGGTCCAGACGACGTCGAGTGCCATCACGTCGTAATCGCTCTGCTGAGCCTGCAGCTGCTGGACGAAGTCGTCGTGGGCCTGATCGGCGTCGGCGGACTGCTCCTTGAAGGTGACCTGCTCGTCGGGGTGGCTGGAGTTCCACTCCGAGATGATCTGCTGGACGACACCGGTCTCGGTGGTGTCCTGGCCCTCTACATAGGTGATAGGTCCACGGCCGTCGGCATTTTCGGATGCAGCACCCGAATCGCCGCCCGAGCCGCTGTCGCTCGAACATCCGGTGAGCGTCAGCAGCGTGGCTGCCGTTGCAACCACCGCCACCTTCGTGATCAAAGACGCCATTGTTCTCTCCACTTACTTCTACGCGGTGGTATGAGCCCGGAGATGGGCACGCAGAATCTCGCTGTGATGCTCCCCCCGACACATATGTCGATGGGTACTGTGGCACACATCGCACCGCGCAGTGGTCGTTATTGCGTTCCTGAATCGGTCAACCAGGACGTGTCGTAAGGGGCCGGTAGCCTTTCGCTCATGAGTTCGGACAAGATGCTGACGCGGATCGGCGGGCTGCTGCGCCAGGCCGAGTCCACCGACAATCCACACGAGGCCGAGGCCTTCATGGAGGCAGCTCAGCGTCTGGCCACGTCGGCGTCGGTCGATCTGGCAGTGGCTCGTTCGCACAGCGCGTCGCGGGAACGGCAGGCAACACCCAGCCAGAAGGTGATCCCCATCGGAGAACCGGGCAAGCGTGGACTCAAGACCTACGTGCACCTGTTCGTGTCCATCGCGCACGCCAACGACGTCCAATGCGATGTGTCCCGATCGTCGACGCAGGTGTTCGCCTACGGTTTCGACTCCGACATCGAGACCACCGAAGCCCTCTACTCCTCGCTGCTGATCCAGATGGTGCGAGCCTCCGACGCGTACATCAAGTCCGGTGCCTACAAATCCGAGACGGCCATCCGCACCGTCACCGAGATCAAGAATCGCCGACGCTACACCCGGCGTGAGGAAGTGCCCGTCGCTGCGGTGACGGCGCGGCTGAACTTCCAGACCGCATTCGCGTCGCGCATCGGTCAACGACTCGGTGACGTGAAGAAGGACACCGAGGCCAAGGCCATCGCACAGGAACAGCAGGGCGCCGGTACGGCGCTGGTGTTGCGCAACAAAGAGATCGAACTCCGCGACTACTACCGGCAGACCTCGACCGCGCGCGGACACTGGCGCGGCCAGAGCGCGAACGCCGGCTACTCCGAGGGTGCCCGAAAGGCCGGAGATCGAGCGGGGCGAAACGCGAAGATCGGCGGTCATGCCGAAATCGACGCCGCGAGCCGGCAGTTGGGTCGCTGACTACCGAGTTCGCGGCGATGCCGCAAACACCGGCCATCCAATTTCCGTGCGCCACAGCGACGAATCCTCGGTATCACGTGGCCCGACGACATAGACCTCACGAACAGGCCCCACAATGGCCAGGCCGTTGGTCTCCACGTAGATCCCCAGAGCGCCGTAAGTGACGTCGATATCGTCGTGCGGCCCGTGATGAACCGTTACTGCGAGTTCGGTCGGCTGCAGCGTCATCGACCGAATTCTGTTGACGGACAACGGATCCAGCGTGGGCACGTACACCGTCATGACGCCGCGGCCCTCGGTGAACAACTCGTTGTCGTACAACCCACCCGGAGGTCCGGTGGTTTCGTAAGCAGCTGCGTCGATCTCGGCCATCGCGTCGGAGTACCAATTCAGCACCTCGGACGCGTCGACCATCTCGGAAATTGCTGCGACAGAGCACTCTACGGTGAGTATGCGTCGAACCTCGATGGTCGGTGGCGTCGGATCGATGAGTCGCCGCAGGGCCGTGACCGCTGATCGGGTGTCGTCCAACTGCCGCTCGAGCCGAGTGAGGTGCTCGGTGATCAGTCGGGCTCGGGCGTCGGGATCAGGTGTGGTGACGATCGCCCGTACCTCACGCTCGGGCATCTGCATACTGCGGAACCGCCTGATGACCTGCGCCGTCGCAACCTGATCGGTGTCGTAGTACCGATAGCCGGAGTAGTCGTCGACGGTCGCAGGCTCGAGCAGACCCGACTCGTGATAGCGCCGCAGCGTCTTGACCGACAGGTGCGTGATCCGAGAGAACTCACCGATCGTCAGCAAACCGTTCATGTCGACATTCTGACCCCTCCCCCTGCGGGAGAGTGAACTCTTGCCTTGGGACAGGGGTGACACTCGGTTCACGGCCGAGTTTCGGTGCTGCGGATTCGGGTGTAGCCGGGGCCGGTCGCAAATGCGTGCGCATTCGCCAGGTGCGCGGGGAATCGCGTCGAATCGGAGACGAATCTGCTCGCGTATGACAAACGCGCGCGCATTTGCGGGGACTCGGGGGTGGGGGGACTCCGGAGGTGGGGGCTCGGGGGCGGGGGGGACTCGGGGGCGGCGGGAACTCCGGGGGCGACGGGGTCAGGGCCGACGGGCTCAGGGCCGACGGACTCAGGGGCGACGGGCTCAGGTCAGTCGAGGCGAGCGAGCACCACGCGCAGTCCGATGACACTGGCGATGGGGAACAGGGCCGCGACCAGCCAGGGGATGGCCGCACCCCAGCCGGTGTCGGGGGAGGCGTCGATCACCACACCGAGTGCGGTCGATCCGATGAGCACTCCGATGCCCCCGAGCGAGGCCATGAAGCCGTAGTACGAACCCAGTCGACGTTCGGCGGCCATACGCGGCACCAGATCCCTGGCCTGCGGCATAGCGATCATCTGCCCCAGCGCCAGCAGCAGAACGAACAGGGCGGCCGGGACGAGACCGACCAGACCTTCCAACTCGAAGGGACTGAATACCGCGACCAGGGCGAAAGAAACTGCCATGACGGCGAATCCGATCGGCAGCGTGGTCCTCGGTGATACCGCGGCGACGCGTCGGGTGATGGGCAGTTGCGCAGATACCACCAGTACTGCCGAGATCGCGAAGAACCACCCCAGCACCGTCTGCGAACCCCAGGCGCGTTCGACCTCGAGGGGCAGCAGCAGGTACAGCTGGTTGTAGGTCACCAACTGCGCGCTCATCGCCACCGCGAACAGCACGAAGGTTCGGTTGCGCACCACGTCGGTCCAGCCCGAGAGCCATGGGTCGTCGCGATGTTCGCCGCGCTCACGCGGCAGCCACCGCACGTGAGCGGCGACGACCAGAACGAAGATCGCCGCGGCCACGAGGCACGCGATCCTGAAATCGACGAGCAGCAACACCGATCCGACGAGCGGGCCGGTGAACGAACCGATCTGGCTGCACACCGACATCAGCGCGAAGCTCTCCACGCGCGTGGGTCCGCCGTCGCGTTCGCTCTTGCCCGCCTCGATCGCCACTGCGGATTCGACTGCAGGGGAGAACAATGCGGCTGCAAATCCCACCATCACCGTCGCGATCAACACGGCAGGTAGCGAATCGGCGAAGGCGAGACCGACAAATCCCAGCACCCGCAGAACACAGCCGACGAGAACGACCGGCTTGATACCCCACCGATCGGCGAGGGTGCCACCGACGAAGAACAGTCCCTGCTGCGAGAACGTTCTGATTCCGAGAACCACTCCGACGACCGCGGCACCGAGCCCGAGGTCGCTCGTCAGATGCACCGACAGATACGGCAACACCATGAAAAAGCCGATGTTGAAGGTCATTTGAGTGAGGACGAGCAAGCGGACGGTGGGGGTGGCCCGCCGCAGATCGACCAGAAACGACCACCGCCACCGCGTCGGCGATCCGTCGGTCCTCGTGCTCACGTACTGCGCCCTCCTGCGTCGACTTTCTCGATGACGCTACCGGTCTTGCGCACGCGTCCCGAGGTGGCACCGGCGAGCGAGACTGCGAGAACGGCGAGTGCGATCAAGGAACCGAGGGGAGCGGCGGTGACCCACGGTGCCCTCTCGACGGCGGCGACCCCGTCGGACAGTATCAATCCCCAATCCGCAGTGGGGGGTTGCGGACCGAGGCCGAGGAATCCGAGGGCCGCGAGAGCAAGAGCGACACCGGGAAGCCGAATCATGGCGTGCCGCAGCACTACCGGAACGACGCTGGGCACGATGGACCCGAACAGGATTCGCGCATTGCCTGCCCCGAGTGTCGGCAGAATGGAGATGTACGGCCGGGCACGAGTCTCCTCGACCAGGGCGGCCGTGTGCGCGGCGAGCGGAGCCCACGTGACGATGAGAACGGCAACGGCCGCCCCGCCTGCACTCGGACCCCAGATCGCCGCGATGAGAATGCCGGTGACGACGGGCGGGGCCGCATTGGTGACCTCGACGAGACCACGCGAGGCCCGCGGAATCAGTCCCAGCAGCACGCCGACCACCAGGGCCGCGAACGTCACCGCCAGCGAGAGTCCGATGGAGCGCAGTGCGCCGTCGGCGACGCGGGCCAACAGATCTCGACCCGACGCGTCCGTACCGAAGGGGTGTGCCGATGACGGGGCTGCGAACTTCTCCCGCGTCGTCGCCTGGCCGTCGCGTGGGAGTCCGGCCACGACCATGATCAGCAGGACCGACGCCGCCGCGATCGGCACCACCCAACGCCGGGGTGACGGGTGGAAGACGCCGGACGGGATGGGCATCGCCTTCTCGTGCAGTGCGCTGCCGAGCAGTAGCCGTCGGGCCAATTCTGCCGTGATCCCGAGGACGGCGCTGACAGCCAGCAGAAGGATGATGTCGATCTGCAGGGCGGGAAGATCCTGTGATTGCGCATCGCCGAGAGTGGTGCGGCCCAATCCCGGTATGGCGAAGACCTTTTCGACGGCCACTGCGCCACCGGTCATGGCGACCATGATCAGCCCGATCTGCGAGGCGAGCCCGGGGAGGGCACGTCGCAGAACCGCACCGGCGATCTGCCGCCGCGAGAAGCCTGCGACCGTCCACGTGATGACCCAGCCCTCGGTGAAGGTGACGGCGATCGCGTCGGCGAGAAGGCGTCCGATCAGCCCGCCTGCAGGCAACCCGAGCGCGAGTGCAGGCAACACCGCGTACTCCGGGCCGTTCCAGCCGTACGCCGGGAACGACAACCACACGGCTCCGACGAGGACCAGCACCGACGCGAGCAGAAACTCCGGCATCGACGTGATTGCTGCGGCGACGCCACCTCCGGTTCGCTTCGGGGTGCCGCTCAATCCCGCCCGCACGCTGGGGAGCACGACCAGGGCGGCCGTGACGACCGCAACCAGCATGGCGAAGCCCATGAGGGTGAGCGAGACCGTCAATGCATCCAGAGCACCGGGCAGTACGGGCTTGCCGGTGTTCCACGATGTTCCGGGATTGCCCGACGCGATGCCGGTGAGCCAGTCCCAGAACATCCGCAGCGGCCCGGCATCGAGCCCGAGGTCGCGGCGAATGGCCGCCAGGGCCTCCGGGGTTGCTTCCTGTTCGGCCGAGCGAGCTCGCAGAATGCTCAGTGCCGGATCGCGATTCGACAACCACGGCAGCATCCCGACGAGGAGGACCACACCGGCGACGGCAACCAGCCGCGAGACCGCTGTTCTCACTGCTTACTCGAAGGCGGTCTGGTTGGTGATGAGCGTGCGTTCCCGCGGATCGCGGGCGACACCGGTGAGGCCTTCGGATTCACCCTGGATGACGCGTTCGTGCAGCATCGGCACGGCCGCATCCTTCTCCAGGATGAGCTTCTCGGCGTCCAGGATCGCGGCGCGGCGGTCGTCTCCTGGTTCGGTGGCCGAGGCATCAGCCAGCGCCGCGTCGACCTGCGGGTCGCAGAACTGGGAGATGTTGAACGATCCCTCGCAGGCGAAGTCGGAGTACATGTATGCCACCGGGTCACCGGAGTCGAGGACGGTGGCGCGGGAGAGGATGAAGGCATCGAATGCACCACTGAGCGCGTCGGTTTCGATGAACTGGTATTCGCGCACCACCTGCTCGACCACGAAGCCCTTCGCCTCGAGTTCCTGCTGCAGCAGCACGGCGACCTCGGGAAGTTCGGCGCGGTCGGTGAACGTGGCGAGGGTGATCTTCTTGCCGGTGGCATCGCCCGCCGAGGTCTCGGTGCGCGCCGGACGGTCCGCCGCCCACGGCAGCGCGGGGCCGAGCAATCCGTTCGCAGCGTCGGCGCGACCCTCGTACACCTGCTCGACCAGACGATCCTTGTCCACCGACTCCCGTGCGGCGGCGCGCATGGCGGGGTCCGCGAACACTCCGGACGACGTGTTCAGGTACAGGGTGTTGGTGCGCGGCATCGGAACCTCGTGCACCAGCGACTGGTCGATGTTGGCGGCCTGCGACACCGGAATCGCCTCCACCACATCGGCGGTGCCGTTACGTAGCGCTGCTGCTCGGGCCGTACCGTCGGGCACGAAGTCGACGTCGATGCCGGCGAGCTTCGCGGGCTCACCCCAGTAGTTCTCGTTGCGGTCCAGCGTGGCACTGACCGTGCCGTTCACTGTGGTGAGCACGAAAGGTCCGGTGCCGGTTCCGACGGGGTCGCTGCCGCCTGCAGAGTAGGCCGCGGGTGCCAGGATGGCGAGCTGCGGGCTCGAGAGTCGTTGCGGCACCAAAGGATCGACGTCCTCGGTGGACACCTCCACCGTGTCGTCGTCGGTGGCGGTCACCGTCAGCTCGACCCCGTCGAGGATGCGCGGCTTCGGCGCGGCGGTAGTGGCAGCAGTCAGTGCGGTGACGACGGCAGCGGAGTCGAGTGGCGCACCGTTGTGGAACCTCACGTCGGGTCGGAGGTCGAAACTCCAGGTCCGGTCGTCGACGCGATTCCAGGCGGTGGCCAGCGCGGGCTCGGCGTCGCCGAGATCATCGAGGGTGACGAGGGTTTCGGCGGTGGACCAGCGCGAAAGCTTGAAGGCATCATCGCTGAACTGCGAGAGCCCCGAGCGCGGCGGTTGCAGCATCGCCACGCGGGCTCGATCTGCGGTGTCGTCGGCAGCACCCGAAGAGAAGCAGCCGGTGAGCGTGAGGGTGCCTACCGCTGCCAGGGTGCCGATACGGAACACGTTGGTAGACAACAGAGTGGTGGTCAATGAATCTCCTGTGGTGGTCATGCAAGCCGGGGTACGGCGTCGATCAGGTCTCGGGTGTAGGAGTGCTGTGGTTCGGTGAGAATGTCTCGTACGCTGCCGGTTTCGACGATTCTGCCGTCGTGCATCACCGATACGTCGCTGCAGAGTCGAGCGACCGCAGACAGGTCGTGGCTCACGATCAGCAACGCGCTGGGCAGTCCGGCCAGGACCGCGAGGACCTGCTCACGCAGATCCGGGTCCAGTCCGCTGACCGGCTCGTCCGCCAGCAGATACTGCGGTTCGCATGCCACCGCGCGCGCGATGGCGACGCGTTGATTCTGACCACCGGACAGTTCCGTCGGTCGGCGTTGCAGATAACGCTCGTCCAGCCCGACAGCGGCGAGTGCGGCACCCGCTTTCGCTCGATGATCGCCGTCGACGCCGAGAAGTCGAAGCGGCGTCGCCACCAGATCCAGCACACTGCGGCGTGGATCGAGGCTGGTGGCCGGATCCTGGGGTACGTACTGCACGAGTGTGCGAAACCACCGCAGCGATCGCGCGGAACCCGGACGTACTGTGCGGGCGTCCAATTCGATGGCCCCTCCGGAGGGCACATCCAGCGCCAACAGCATGCGCAGCAACGTCGTCTTTCCCGAACCCGATTCGCCGACGACGGCGATGCGAGCGGCCGGTGGCAGCGTGAACGAGACGGCGTCCAGCGCGGTACGAGAAGAGCCGTGCCGTACGTAGGTGCGCGTGATGTCCGTGGCCACCAAGCCCGTCATGGCGCGACCAGCTGACGAAACGGATCGGCGGCGCGGGCCCGATCGAGCATGCGCACCACGAGCTCGGATTCCGGGCGCTCGAGAATTGCTGCCGTGGAACCGGATTCGACGACCTTCCCCGAGTCGAGAACCATCAGGTGATCGCACAGCTGCGCGGCGACGGCGATGTCGTGCGTGATCAGCAGCAGCGACGCCACCTCACGGAGAGCGTCGAGCACCCGCGCCTGACTGATCACGTCGAGGGCCGTCGTGGGCTCGTCCGCGATCACCAGCGGGCTCTCACGCGCCAATGCGACTGCGATACAGACGCGTTGACGCTGGCCACCGGACAGCTCGAGCGGGTGCGAGGCCAGGATGCGTTCGGTGTCGCGCAGTCCCACGCGCTCGAGCAGCGCGGAGGCGTCGGGTGTGCGGAGTTGTTTGCCGACGGTGACCATCGGGTTCAGTGCGGTGGCCGAATCCTGGAAGACCATCGCCGGGCGGGCGGGGCGTGGCCGGCGGGGCGTCGGAACTCCGGCGACGTCGTGGCCGTCGACGACGATGCGGCCGGTGCAGGTGATGCCCGGCGGGAGCGCTCCGACCAACGCCGAGGCGATCAGCGACTTTCCTGATCCGGACGCGCCGAGCAGGCCCAGGCGTCGGCCGTCGGGAATCTCGAAGGACACGTTCCGGACGATCCGCGCGCGTCCGGCGTCGATGCAGAGGTCATCGACGGCGAGCACGGATTCTCCTGAGGATAGAAATGGGAACGACTTCGACAATCGTTGTCGATAGATGACTGTAGGCGAGTTCGAACGACGACACAAATTAGGCTGACCGGATGAGCAGGGCGAGGGACACGCAACGAGCGGCCGTCTACGACGCAGAACAACTGGTCCGCACCATGTTCGATCGCGCCGAGGAGCGGGGCCTTCGCGTGGTGCAGGTGTTGGGTTCCCAGATCACGCTGCCGATCGAACGAAAGTTCGCCTCCCTCGACTCGGTACAGACGTACGTCGATGCGGTGCTGCGGCTGGATTGGGTGGCCGCAACGTGGCCCGATGCCGGTCGTGTGGTCACCGTTCGAGCCCGATCGGGTTCGGCTGCGGCGCACTACGAATCGGACACCGCCACCATCGCAGTGCCCCTGCACAGGGGCAACAGGGCGTGGGCGTTGCGGGAACTGGTGGTGTTGCACGAGCTCGCGCACCACTTCGCCGACGAGAACGAGGAACAACACGGCGGCGCATTCGTCGACCGCTACATCACTCTCGTCGGCGAGATCGTCGGCTCGGAGGCCGGGTTCGTCCTGCGCGCGATGATGGCCGAGAGCGGCGTCCGCATCGGCTGATGCCGTTCGGGTGCATCATGGGAGACGCAGCCCACACGACGAGGAGATGTCCATGACCGTCAAGATCGGTGTTCAGCTTCAGCCCCAGCACGCTCCCGACTATCAGTTGATCCGCGACGCGGTGTTGCGCTCGGAGGATGCGGGCGTCGACATCGTCTTCAACTGGGACCACTTCTATCCGCTGTACGGCGACCTCGACGGTGCGCACTTCGAGTGCTGGACGATGCTCGGGGCCTGGGCCGAGCAGACATCGAACGTCGAGATCGGCGCACTCGTCACCGGCGGCGGCTACCGCAATCCGGACCTGTTGGCCGATATGGCGCGCACCGTCGACCACATCAGCGGCGGACGGTTGATCCTCGGCATCGGCGCCGGTTGGAACGAGAAGGACTACGACAACTTCGGGTACGAGTTCGGCACGGCCGGTTCGCGACTGGCCTTGCTGAAAGAGAGCCTCGCCAGAATCCGCCACCGCCTCGACGTCGGAAACCCGGCCCCGACCCGCGACATCCCGATCCTCATCGGCGGCGGCGGAGAGAAGAAGACGCTGAAGATGGTGGCCGAGTACGCGCACATCTGGCACAGCTTCGCCGACCTCGAGGCGCTGAAGCGCAAGTCCGAGATCCTTGCCGAGCACGGCACCACCGTCGGACGCGACGTCTCGGTCATCACCCGCTCGGTCGCGTGGCCGGGAGCGGACACCGCCCAGGACTTCGTCGACGCCGGAGCCACCCTGTTCACCGTCGGCGTCAACGGACCCGAGTACGACCTGGCCGAACTCGGCCAGGCCATCGCGTGGCGGGACGCGCACAAGTAGTCACACGTCACTCCAGTTCGCTGAGCGAAACCCTTGCGCGTGGCGCGTTTGGGTGAGTGGGCCCTGGTCCGCTTAGGGTTTTGTACATGGTTGCCGTACGCGCCTCACGCGCGCTCGTGGTTCTCGTTCTCGGACTGTTGATGGCCCTCACGCTCGCCGCGTGTGGCACGTCGAATTCCGATGATCAGGCGGCGGCAGGTCCGACCGACCTGTGCGCCCCTCCCGGAGTCGACAGTGCGTCGTCCACCCCGACGAACTTCGACGCTGCCGCAGCAGCCGCGACGGAGGACAGATACACGACGGACAATGTCACGCCGCTGGACCGGATCGACACCGCGTCCCTCGGATTGGCGACGCCGGGAGTGCTGACCGTCGGAACCCTGTCCGATGCGCCGCCGAGCATCTGCCTGGACTCGGCCGGTCAGTACACCGGGTACGACAACGAGTTGCTGAAGGCCGTTGCCGAGAAGCTCGGTCTGCAGATCAACTTCTCGGGCACCGAGTTCTCGGGTCTGCTCGCGCAGGTTGCGGGCCGCCGTTTCGACGTCGGGTCGTCCTCGATCACGACGACGGACGAGCGACGCAACACCGTCGGATTCACCAACGGATACGACTTCGGCTACTTCTCCCTCGTGGCCACCACCGGCGGCCCGATCAGCCGGTTCGAGGACCTGAACGCAGGCAGCAGGATCGGCGTCGTGCAGGGCACCGTGCAGGACGACTACGTGGTGAACACACTCGGCCTCGATCCGGTGAAGTTCCCGGATTACAACACCGCGTACGCGAACCTGCGGACCGGTCAGATCGACGCCTGGGTGGCCCCGTCCCAGCAGGCGGAGGGCTTGGTCAAGCCGGAAGACGGCACCGCGATCACGCAGAACACGTTCTCGCTGAACAACTTCGTCGGCTGGGCCGTCGCTCGCGACAATCAACCGCTGATCGACGCATTGAACTCCGGTCTCGACGCGGTGATCGCTGACGGCACCTGGGCCACCCTGTACTCCGACTGGGTACCGCGCGAACTGCCCGACGGCTTCAAGCCGGGCAGCAAGGCCGCCCCCGAGCCGGAGCTACCCGACTTCGCTGCCATCGCGGCACAGAACGACGCCGACGCTCCCGAAGCCGTTGCCGTTCAACCCAAATCCACGCTGGCACAGCTGGCGGATACGTTCTTCGACTGGTCGCTGTACAAGTCCGCCATCCCGGACCTGTTCAAGGTGGGCCTGCCCAACACGCTGATTCTGGCGTTGGCGTCGGGCATCATCGGTACGGTCCTGGGCATGTTGCTGGCCCTGGCCGGGCTGTCTCGCACCCGCTGGCTGCGCTGGCCGGCGCGCGTCTACACCGACATCTTCCGCGGATTGCCCGCCGTGGTCATCATTCTGATCATCGGACTCGGAATCGGACCGGTGGTGCAGGGGGTGACCGGCGGCAATCCGTACTGGCTCGGCGCCGCGGCACTGTCACTGCTCGCCGCCGCGTACATCGGTGAGATCTTCCGATCCGGCATCCAGAGCGTCGAGGCCGGTCAGATGGAAGCTGCGCGGGCACTGGGCTTCAGCCGTCGCCGGTCGATGAACCTAGTCGTCGTCCCACAGGGTGTCCGACGCGTTCTGCCGGCGCTGATGAACCAGTTCATCTCACTGATCAAGGACTCGTCGCTGATCTACTTCCTCGGACTGCTCGCCACTCAACGCGAACTGTTCGCCGTCGGTCGAGATCTCAACGCACAGACCGGAAATCTGTCCCCGCTCGTCGCCGCCGGATTGTTCTACCTGGTGCTGACCGTGCCGCTCACCCATCTCGTGAACTACATCGACAAGCGACTGCGCACCGGCAAAGCCGAGCAGACGCTGGACCCGGTCGAGCAGGCCGTCGTCGTGGAAAGAGGCTGACATGACTTCTGTTTCGCTCGTAGGCAAGGACATTCACCTGTCCTTCGGCACCAACAAGGTCCTGCGCGGGGTGAGCATCGACGTTCCGGCCGGCACGACGACGACGGTCATCGGGCCGTCGGGGTCGGGCAAGTCGACGCTGCTGCGTGCTCTCAATCGACTGCACGAGCCCGAACAGGGCGACATCCTGCTCGACGGCAAGTCGGTGCTGAAGGACAACCCCGACGAGCTGCGTCAGCGCATCGGCATGGTGTTCCAGCAGTTCAACCTGTTTCCGCACAAGACCGTTGCGGACAACATCGCTCTGGGCCCGCGCAAGCTGCTCGGTCTGTCCAAGGAGGCGGCTCGTGCGGCGGCGATGGATCAGCTCGAGCTGGTGGGACTGACCGACAAGGCGGATTCGCGTCCGGGCAACCTGTCCGGTGGCCAGCAGCAGCGCGTCGCCATCGCTCGGGCCCTCGCCATGAAGCCCGAGGTGATGTTCTTCGACGAGGCCACCTCCGCTCTGGACCCCGAATTGGTGAAAGGTGTGCTGGCACTGATGGCCGACCTCGCGAAGGGCGGAATGACCATGGTCGTGGTGACCCACGAAATGGGCTTCGCGCGATCGGTGTCCAACAGGGTGCTGTTCATGGATCACGGCAGCGCCGTCGAAACCGGAACGCCGGAGCAGTTGTTCGACGATCCGCACACCGATCGACTGAAAACGTTTCTGTCGCAGGTGCTGTAGCGAGCATCGGTCAACTCGGTACCCGGTACAGACGCCAATCCGGTTGATCTGCACCGTCGTTCGGAACTTCGAGAACGAGTGGATACAGGTCGGCTCCGTTGTCGTAGATCGTCGGATATCGCCGGTTGACCGCGTCGGACACTCCGCGGCCCTCGTTGGGCACCGTCAGCAGATACTGCACGCCCGCCGATGCCGGGTTGTTGAGGATCTCGGTGAAGTCCAGGTCGGACGGAACCACGAACCGCTTCGGGTGTTCCGACGCTGCCACGACGGCGAACCCGTAGACGGTGTCGAGGAGGATCGACCCCTCCGGGAGGTTCTGGCCGTCGAGGTACGACGCCAGTCGACGTTCGGTGGAGAAGGAATCGATGACTCGACGGGCCGCGATCGCCTGGGGATCGTCGGCCCGAGGATTTTCGTCGAGGAGACTGCCGAGGGCGTATTGCTGACTGGACAACCCCGGCTGCACCATCGCCCACCCCGTGACCGGAAGAGCCAGCGCACAGACCGTCAGTGCCACCGCCGCGGCGGCAGGACGCAGCGGCGCGAGCACCGGGCGGTGCCGTCGGTAGGCCCCTGCGCGCCGGGTCGGCCGTTCTCCGGTGGCCGGGAACAGTTGCACCACAACGACTGCGGCCAATGGAACGGCACAGATGAAGAATCGCAGGAAGCCGAACGTCGAACCGGTGATGTAGCTTGCGGCCTGGAAGCCGAGCACCCCACCGAAAAGCAATGGTGCCACAAGGAATTCGAGGTCTCGGCGACGCAGCGCCAGCATCGCGGCCAGCGGTAGCGTCACCAGCAACGCCGGTCCCAGCACGACGACGGCACCGAGCGAGAACAGGCCGGTGCCGATCAGGTCGCCGCTGGACCCGCCGGACTGCGTCAGAATCGCGGCGTTTCCGTAGCTCGAGGACAGCTGGGCGAGCGCCTCGCCGGTGATCAGCCAGCTCGTGCTGATCCACACCAGAAACACTGCCGTGCCGGGCCCTGCCACGAGTACTGCGTCCAGAATTGCTCTGCGGCGCATGCTTTTCCAATACGGCCGGCCCTGACGAAGAGCCGTCACGACCGCCACCAGTACCGCGGCCAGAGCTATCGGGACGACGCCCTCGTAGCGAGCGAGGAAGGCGAGAGCCAATGCGACGCAGGCCAACAGGAGATCGTGAACGTCGTCGGTGTTCATCCATCGAATCAACCGTCGTACAGCCCAGCAGAGGAAGAACAGGAAGCCTGCCTCGCTCATGCCGTTGGCTCCGTAGAAGACGATCATCGGGTTGATCGCGAAGACGACGGTGAGCAGGAGGCTGTATCGGCCGGGAAGTCCGCGGTCTCGGCAGATCCCGTGGATCATCACCACTGCACCGGCCATGAACACCGCCGACACCGCGATGCCCGAGATGTTCCACCGGGTGATCGCCGGCCACCACGATGCGAACGCGACCATGGGCAACTGCGCGAGGGCGGTCAACAGCGTGAAGATGAAGCCGATGGCCGACACGTGCGGATCACGGCTGAGCAGCACCGCCTGCGCGGCCGAGGTTCGCGACAGTGCGTCGCCGAGGAGATAGCCGAAACGCATGCTCAGAGTCAGCCCCACCGCCAGGTAGCCCGCCAGCGCGCTGCCGAACACGATCCAGGGGGTGCGCCGATTCACGTGTTCTGCTCTTCGCCGACCGGCGGCGCGGCCGGGCCGGACAGGCCGTGGAACGTCTTCTCCCAGTACGACGGATTGCGAACCAACTGCCAACACCCCTTGATGGCGGCCACGCTCATCATCACCCAGTACAGGGGCATCGTGAGGCTGGGAACGAGCAGGTACGCGTTGTCGCTCTCTCGGCTCGCGATGAGGTACATGTACACCGTGGCGATGTTGCCCACCACCAGAGACAGCAACGAGAAGTAGTAGATGTAGGGCGGAAAGAGCTCGGCCACCAATGCCGGCTGACCGAGAATCCATGCCGCCGTGTTGAACCAGAAGACCATGTTGATGCATGCGGTGATCGGTGTTCCCGCGAGCAACAAGGTGAAGCGGTAGGTGCCGACCGGGCCGAGGGCACGAACCGTAGAGACCGGTCTGCGCATGTGCACCAACCACGTCTGCAGATAGCCCTTGTACCAACGAGAGCGCTGGCGAACCCAGTTGATCGGATCGCTGTTGGCCTCTTCGAGAGTGGTGGAGTCCAGCACCGCCGTCGAGTAGCCCGAGGCCGCGATGCGCACACCGAGATCGGCGTCCTCGGTGACGTTGAAGCCGTCCCAGGCCCCCACCTCGTCGATGACATCGCGGCGCAGATGATTCGAGGTTCCGCCGAGGGGAATCGGCGAGGTGCTGGCCATCAGACCGGGCAGCAGATACCCGAACCACAGTGCGTAGTCCGCGGTGAACCACCCGGTCAGCAGATTCTGAGAACCGTTGTGGAACGCCAACTTCGCCTGCACACACGCGACGGTGTCGGGGAGCCGCTCGAAAGCAGCGACGACGCGACGCAGTTGCAGTCGCTCGGGCAGATCCTCGGCATCGAAAATCGTCACGATCGTCCCGGTGGCGAAATGCAATCCGTAGTTGCATGCTTTCGGCTTGGTGCGAGGGTCGCCTGCGGGCACCAGGACCACGTCCACCGAATCGCTGACGCCGCTACGCGCGGCCGCCTCGATGGTGACCTCGTCGTCCTCTTCGAGCAGCAACAGAACCTGCAGCTTGTCGGCGGGATAGTCGAGGCCGGTCATCGCCGCGATGAGGTCACCCACCACTTCCGGCTCGTCGTACGCCGGAACCAGAATGGTGTAGTACGGCAACCGATCGTCGGGAACGGCCCTGGCCTCCTCGTCGGTCACCGTGACGATCGCCGACGCGTCCAGACCACGGGAGAACAACAGTAGGCGGTCGATCATCGCCAGCAGATATCCGATGGTGCAGACGACCGTGACCGCGAGCAGCGTCCCGACCGGGGCGAACACTCCGCAAGCGAGGAGCAACAGCGCAGCCCCGATCGCTGTGTACTTCTGCCAGGGAACGAAAGCAATTGCAGCCGACGCCAGCGGATTTCGATCGGCCAATCCGTTGATCGCGTCGTAGAGCGCAGCTGCTCGGAACTCGTCGGTTTCCGTTCCGACACGCGGGGGCGTCGGTCGTCTCTCCATGGGAGTTGTGGTCACAGCGGCGCACCGTCCGCCAGGGCCCACTGCTGGCGAACGAGTCCGGTGCCGAAGGTCGTCAACAGCTCACGATCCTTGTACTCCGGATCGTCGTCGATGGAGATGGCGTTGCCCCGAAGCAAGGTGCCGATCGCCGTACTGAGATTCGATGCCATCGACGGCATCGGCTGCGGGAACGCGGCATCGAGGTCGTGGTTGTCGACGCTGATGACGGTCACACGTTGGAACACATCGCCTCGCTGCCACTGGAACACGAGCTTGGTCCAGGTGAGCAGCAGTGCGTCGCTGACCGAGGTGTACAGCGCACCCGTCACCCCGCGTCCGAGATCGACGGTCAGGGGTTGGCTCGTGCGCGTGTTGGTCAAGCGATACAGGGTGCTCTCCGGATAGACGGCCAGACTGGCCCGATTGGTCGTCGACAGAACGTCGACCACCACGGTCCGTGGTCTCGACCGCAGGTCCCAGGCGGAATTGCCTTCGTCGGCGCGCATCGTCTGCCGAGTCAGAGTGGCTCGAGTTCCGAAGAACGCACGGACCCAATCGAATTGCTCGATATCGAGCTCGCTGAAACCGACCGGCGGAACCAAGGGAACCGATGCCGCACCAGGTGGTCCCGCCGGTGCCGCCACGGGGGTGCGGTCAGGTAGGGGAACGAGAGCGAGAACCACGGCCGCCACGATCGCGACGACGATCGAGGTCGGCGACCATTTCGCCGTCGGGACAGCGAGGCGGCGCGGCCGACGCTCGTCGAATCGGCCGCGACGCGCAGCGAGATAGAAGGCGCTTCCGGTGACTGCTGCCGCGCCGACGGTCGGGACGAGCTGCAGCCACACGATGTCGATCTGTGGCCACAGCACCAACATCAGTGCAGCAACTGCCAATCCGGACGAGACGGTGCACACGAACCCGAGCCACCCGCGCCGTGTGGTTCGGCCGACGGCGATGGCACCGGCGATTCCCGCCAAGAGCACCATCACCGTCGCGTAGGCGAAACGGCCTCCGCCCAAACCGATGGCGACCAATCGGTATCCCAGCGGACTCAACGCGAGCAGCAACAGCCAGACGGACCAGAACCGACCCACCGGCCGCAGTCCGAACATCAGTATCGCGCCGCCGAAGAAAAACGACAGCGCCGCAAGAACATCCAGGTGTGCCAACTCGTACTGGTCGGCGTAGCGCGGCAGCCACAGCGCCTTGATCGCGATGGACACCAACAGGCAGATACCGCCGACGATGTTGTCGGTCTGACGATCGTGGATGGGCAACTCGTCGGCCCGACGCCGCGCGACCCCCTGCGCCGCAACGACAGCGAGCAGGGGCAACACGAAGATGTACGCGGTGATGGCACCGTCGGACGCCTCCTGCGCCAGCCGCACCCAGGTGGGAAGGAACGCGAGAACGACACAGGCGAGGAGAACCACCCAGCGCACGACCAGGACATCGAGCGGACGCCGTGCTCGCCACCGAGGCGGCGCGGCCGGCTCCGCGCCCGTGTTCGGGGCGATGTCCACTGTCATGTCGAGTCGCTCATGTCGAGTCGCTGTGCCGGCTCGGCTCGGTCGTCGACCGCCGTCCTCGGAGCGCGAGCACGAGTGCGCTCACGCCTGCGACTGTAAGGACCGCAAGACCGACTCCCACGACGAGCACGGTCGTTCGGTCGGTTGTGTTTTCGGGCGCCGCTACGGTGTCGTCCGCACCGGACAGTGCCGAGCCCGACAGTGAGATCGGTTCGGTGTTCTGCGCGGCGAACACGATGTCGCCGTCGAGCGCGAACCACCGAGCCGGGTCGTCGTCGAGCCAGGACAGCATCGCGTCGAATCGGTCCGGAGCCGAGTTCCAGGATCCGACGAGAACTGCGTTGTCCTGCACCGACGTCACCTGCACCGTCGCGAAGGGCTCGTCGGTGTCGACCGTCAATTCGACGGCACCGCCGGCGGACTCCGGGTCGGCGACCCGAAATGTCGTCTCGTCGATCGACGACAGCGGCAGCGTCACCGTGTCCGGCAATTCCGAGGCAGGCGCGATCACGAGCGCGGGGGCGCTACCGTCGAGCGCCTGCTCCATCGACACGACCTCCGGGAGGAGGGGCAGACTCGACAGACGCTGCAGTCCGGTTGCCATCGTGACCGCTCGGACCACTCCCGCGTAGGACTCGTCGGCCAGCGCGATCTCGAACTGCGGCATCAGCGCCTGCGGCATAGAGCGAAGTCCCAGCGGGGCCGGTGTCGTGGAATCCGACGACCGCACCAGAGTCGAACCGTCCACGGTCACACTCGTATCGGCGGCCGCGGAACAACCACCGCCACCCGTGGTCGACGGATGGTCGACGGAAATGTCGAGTGTCTCGACGCGGGACAGTGCCGAATTCGGAACGTCGATCCAACGATCGAGCCGACCGGTGTCGTCGGCCTCCCACACTGCGAGCGGTGACCCGTTCACCGTGGCCCGCACCGATCCTGCGCCCGGTGTGTAGCTGCCGATCAGGTGCACGGACAGGTTCGATGCAGATCGGCCGAGCCGGGTCTGATCGATCGTGATCGACGCGGTCGCCGTGGCACCGCCCGAACCGGTCACCGTGCCGATGCCGAGGTCGTCGAGCGTGATCGATTCGGGCGGAAGTTGCGCTGTTGCCGACGATGGTCCTGCCGAAGCAGCCGTGGAGACTGCGATGTCGGAGAGATCACTGGTGATGAGGCGGGCCTGATCGGTCAGATCCGATCCGGTACCGGTGAGGTACATCCGTGGTGGAGCCTGGTCGACGGGGTAGATCAGTTCCACACCGGCGTCGGAGTTCTTCGCCAATACGACCGACCTCTCGAACGGTCCGTCCGGTGCCGCCCCTGCCAGCTCACTGTCCGGCCGCACGGCGACCCGGACCGGCTGCGCCCCGTAGTGGTGGATCACCGAGGTTGCCACAATCGTTGCGGCGGTGATGGTTTCGCGATCCGCGTCCGATGGGACGAACAGCGTCAGCGTCCTCAGCACTACCGGCAGAAAGTCCGCAATGGTCCCGGGCACCGCCGGTTGCCCCTGGTAGGCCACGGTCGCGTCGATCAATCGGACGGCATCGGAGGCAGGATCGGGGCAGTATCGATCGTCGGGAATGAGGGACGGGATCAGATCGAGGGCGATTGCTCCGTCGACCGTCGGCACCGCAGCCAATGGAATCGACACCGCGGTGGTCGGTGCGGCGTTGTCGAGTGTGATGCGGGTGATCGGCCGACCGTCCGATTCGACGTCGACCCAGCCCCGGTCGAGCCAAGCAGGCACCGTCAACACTGCATCGAGCATCGAGGGCACCGAGCCTGCAGGGGACGGCACGGTCAGTCTGGTGGCCTGTCCGGTCGAGTCCACGGTGGTGGACCGACCCAGTCCCAATTCGCCAAAGGTGAAGCGATCCACATAATCCTGTTGCTCTCCATCGATCGGTTGCGCCGATACGAACGGGGCCGTAAGCAGAAACGTAGTTGCGACGAGAACTGCCGTCGATGCAACGTATGCGATTCGCATTGGGGGATTTCCAGCTTTCGCATAATGAAACGGAAACCCGAACTGTACTGCGTATTCCCGATCTTCGGTACATCGGAAAGTCGTACATTTACCCATCTGGATCGAAATGCGGCCAGAAACATACTGGGAGACACGAAAGTTCGACTCAATGAGCGGCTCGGCCCGGTGGAATCGAATTCCGACGCAACGGTGCTCGTCGAATTGTACGAATACGGTGATATTTCCGTCCAGGGGCCGTCGAATTCACAATTTTAGAAATTCGCGCAGCAGACATCTAGCATTACGCCGATGCGGATCGTTTCGATGTTTTCACGGTGCGCAGTGGGCGCAGCAATAGTGCTGTCCCTCGCGCTGAGCACCGGCGTGCCCGACGCGGCAGCAGCCCCCGAGTCCGGTGCCCGCGTCACGGCAAGCGCCGACGGTCTCGCACTCGACGGAAATCCTTGGTGGCCGACCGGATTCAATGCCTATCAGCTCGCGACCGATTGGTCGGTCAACGCAGGCTGTGGAGCGATGGTGGACCTGAACGGCTACTTCGGTGCCCTGCCTCCACATTCCCTCACGCGGTTCAACGCGTTCCAGGCGCTGGCGATCAACCGATTCACCGGCGCACTCGACTTTCGCCCGATGGACGCGGTCTTCGCGGCGGCCGAGGCACACGGGCAACTGGTCGTCCCGGTTCTCTCGCCCCAGGACGGGGCCTGTGAAGGAAACGCCTTCAAGGGCAGACAGTGGTACGTCGACGGATGGACGACGCCCCCTGCCGTCCCCGACGCGAATGCGCTGACGAGTTTCGAGCAGTGGATGCTCACTGCTGTGAACCGGTGGAAGGATTCGCCCGCACTGGCAGCCTGGGAGTTGGTCGGTGAGCCGGAAACCAGCTCGTGCACCGACGCGGCGTGCTCGTGGACCACCCGGACATGCACCGCCGACGCCGCCCAGGTTCTGCGCTCCTTCTTCGACACCGCGGGGCAGCAGCTCCGCACTGTCGATCCCCGCACCCTGATCACCGCCGGTCTCACCGGCGGCGGACAGTGCGGTAGCCAGGGTGACGAGTACGAGTACCTCGCCCAGTCGTCGTTCGTCGATGTGCTGCAGTACCACGACTACGGATTCGACGGTGTGCCGTTGCCCGGAGATCAGTGGAACGGGCTGCAGCGGCGGATCACCCAGAGCGCTGCGGTGGGCAAACCCCTCCTGGTCGGGGAGATCGGCCAACTCGCCGGTTCCTGTGGCGATATCGGCTCTCGCGCAACGAGTATCGCCACCAAGATCGACGGCCAACGTGCCGCGGGCACAGCCGGAGCTCTGCTGTGGGCCTTCGTACCCGACCCGCGGCCGGGCGAGTGCACCTATGACATCGGACCCGGTGATCCACTGTGGCAGACGATCGGACGTTAGGGCATCCTCGTTGTCCGCGACTTCACCTGAACGTTCCTTTACTTTCGCTTTTGGGTGACAGCGTGCCGTGACATGAAGCCACTACCCTTGTTCGCGGTTCACGACGGAAGCTCCAAGCGCTCATCATTGACGTGCAAGTACAAGTGTGGGGATGCGTGTTTCCACGAGGTTCCCAACACGTCGAAGGGCGAGTACTTCGGCGACATCGTCAAGACCGCCATGTCGCGGCGCGGTGTGATCAAGGGCGGTGCCATGGCGGTGCTCGCCGTGGGTGCCGGTAGCGCTCTCGCGGCGTGCTCGACCGACGAGCCCGCCACCACCGGAAGCGGAACCTCCAGCACGTCGGGTGCCGACACCCCGCCCGTCGACGGTGTGGATTTCGTTGCGGTGGAACCGAACACCGAGGACGCAGTCGTGATACCCGAGGGCCACGAGCAGGCCGTCGTCATTCGCTGGGGCGACCCGGTGCTCGACGACGCTCCCGCGTTCGACTTCGACAACCAGACCGGTGCGGCGCAGGCCATGCAGTTCGGCTTCAACAACGACTTCGCCGGCCTGCTGCCGGTGGAGGGCACGCCCAACGCATTCCTGCTGGTGGTCAATCACGAGTACACCACCGAGCCGGCGATGTTCAAGGGCTACGACGAGGAGAAGCCGACGCGCGCGCAGTTCGACATTGCGCTCGCCGCGCACGGGCTGACGGTGGTTCAGGTTCAGGGCGAGGGCAACTCGGGCAAGCTCACCCCTGCGATGGGCCGCTACAACCGCCGTATCACCGGCACCACGGAGTTCGTCGTCACCGGCCCCGCCGCGGGCAGCGACTTCCTCAAGACGAGCGTCGACCCGACGGGCACCCGAGTGCTCGGTACGTTCAACAACTGCGCCGGCGGCCTGACGCCGTGGGGCACGGTGCTCTCCGGCGAGGAGAACTTCAACCAGTACTTCGGCAACGCGGAGTCGGTCACCGAGACCGTCGCCGCCGAGCGGCTCGCCCGCTACGGCATCGAGGGTGCAGCCAGCGATCGCAAGTGGGAGACCTTCGACAAGCGCTTCGACATCGCCCAGGAGCCCAACGAGCCCAACCGATTCGGGTACATCGTCGAGGTGAACCCGTGGGATCCGCAGTCGGCTCCGATCAAGCACACCGCGCTGGGACGCTTCAAGCACGAGGCCGCCACCATCTACGTCACCGACGACGGCACCGTCGTCGCCTACAGCGGTGACGACGAGCGCTTCGACTACATGTACAAGTTCGTCTCGAGCCGCAAGATGATGCCCGGCACCGGCGCAGCCGCGATGCGCAACAACCTGACGCTGCTGGACGCGGGCACGCTGTACGTCGCCACGCTCACCGGCGACTCCCCGGACGAGATCGACGGCTCCGGTGCCCTTCCCGCCAGCGGCGAATTCAAGGGCACCGGAACGTGGGTGCCGCTGCTGCGCACGAACGAGGACGGCCGCGGCGAGTCCCTCGTCGACGGCATGACCGCCGAGGAGGTCGCGGTGTTCACCCGTCTGGCCGGCGACAAGGTGGGCGCGACCAAGATGGACCGCCCGGAGGACTTCGAACCCAATCCGGTGACCGGCAAGGTCTACGTCGCGTTGACGAACAACGCCAACCGAGGCACCGAGGGCAAGGCCGGGGCAGACGAGGCCAACCCCCGCAACACCAACAAGAACGGCCAGGTGCTCGAGCTCGAGGACGACCACGCGGGCACGTCGTTCACCTGGAACCTTCTGCTGGTGTGCGGTGACCCGAACGAGGCCGACACGTACTTCGGCGGCTTCGACAAGAGTCAGGTCAGCCCCATCTCGTGCCCCGACAACCTCGCGTTCGACTCGAAGGGCAACCTGTGGGTCTCCACCGACGGCAACGCTCTCGACTCCAACGACGGCCTGTTCGCCGTGGTGCTCGACGGCCCACGCCGTGGTGAGACCCGCCAGTTCCTGACGGTTCCCGCGGGCGGCGAGACCTGCGGTCCCATCGTCTCCGACGAGCGGGTCGTGGTGTGCGTGCAGCACCCGGGCGAAAGCGACGACGCCACCGCCGACGCACCGATCTCGCATTGGCCCGACGGCGGCGACACTCAGCCGCGGCCGTCCGTCGTCGCCGTGTGGAAGTCGGCGTAGTAGCGGTATTCGTCAGCGCCGGATCGCCGCGAGGTCATGGACCTTCGCGGCGATCACGGCGTGGTGGGGTCGACTACCAGCGAGCCAATGTCCTCAACGATTCCGATGTGCCCGCATAGTGGTTGATATCGGTACGCCCGTCGATTCCGGGAATCGTGCCGCGGTCGGTGAACTGCCAGAACAACCAGTCGGTCCAGCCGCCGGGCAGCGGCCCCAGCTCGTCGTCGTAGTCGGCGATCCACAGCGGATAGCCGTTGAACTCGTGGGTGTCGGCCATCGCCGTCCGCCAGAAGTTGGGATACGTGTAGATGATCGGCTGACGTCCGGTCAGCGTCTGGACGGTATCGAGATACCGGTGCGTCCAGTCGATCACCTCGGCCGGCGACCTACCCTTGGCATCTTCGAGGTCGAGCACCGGCGGCAGATCGCCTGGCCCGTTGATGCCCAGCACCAGTGCCGAGTAGTACGCGCCCTGCAGCTCGGGTGACAACGTCACATCGGCGTAGTGGTACGCCCCGCGCGCCACGTTCGCCGTGCGCATGACGATCGAGTCCTCGACGAAGTACGGGTTGACGTAATCCAGCCCCTCGGTGGCCTTGACCATCGCGAAGCCGTGGCCCGCAGCCTTGACGGCATGCCAGTCGATCGCGGTGCCGTCGATGTGCTGCCACGACGAGACGTCCGGACCCTGCGGAACAGCGGACGCGATCCCGGGCGCAGCGCAGGCGATGACGCCGACCGAGAACAATCCGAACAGGGCACGCACCGTGCGGGAGAAGACCACCCGGGTGAGGTTAGGGGCCCGGACCTGGGCACTCAATGGTGAACAGTCACTAATGCGTTCTGTCCACAGACGTGATTGAGTCGTCGGTGATGAGACGTGGGTAACACTCACGCTGCCGATGGCGACATACCCAGAGTCGGCACGAACAAACAAGTCCAATGGAAACACGAACTACATCTCTTGGCTCGGAGGCGCACCCATGACTGTCGTGAACGATCTCTCGCATCTGGCTCTCACGGAGCTCGACCCGTCCGACTACGCGGTGCCGACAATCGCACCGATCCGAACCACCGGACACCTCGACCCCGTGTTCTGCATCCACCCCTTGGTGGGTCTGGTCGATTGCTACGCGAGCCTGACCGCTCACGTGGACGACGACCGCCCCATCTACGGCGTCCAGGTACCCGCGTCCGGTGAGCGCGCCGAATCCCTCGCGGCACTGGCGGCGCAGTACGCCGACGACATCGTTCGCATTCAGACCGACGGTGCCGTCCACCTCCTCGGCATGTCGTTCGGTGGAGTTCTCGCTCACGCCATCGCCGTCGAACTGCAGAATCGGGGCGTCACGGTCGGCGCACTGACGCTGCTCGACAGCGACCCTGTCCGGGCCCGCGCCGAGGGTGCCGATCTCCTCGCCGCCATGGGTGACGAGATCGATCGCAGCCATGTCGAAGAGCTGCTCGCCGTCGCCTCGCACAACGACGAACTCGTTCAGCGCCACCTGCCCGGCATCTACTTCGGCGACATCCTCGCCGTCTCGTCCCTGGGGACCGACTCCGGTTCCGCGTGGCATCCCTTCGTCTGCGGCACCGTCGCCAAATACCTCGTGCCCGACGCCACCTCGTTCGACGTCGTCGGCCCGTTGGTCGACAGCTACCTCAGCTGATCTCGCGCTACCCCAGCCAGTCCAGTACGGCCGCGGCCGTCCACGATTGCTGCATGCTGCCGAGCGGCTTGCCGGTGAACGGCTCGTAGTATTCGGCGAAGCTGCCGTCGCTGGCCTGGCGCAGGCCTTCGTCGCGCAACGACAGTGACCGCTCGGACCACCCACGACGCGCGAATGCCCACGAGAACAGCCACGTCATCACCGGCCACACCGGCCCGCGCCAGTACTCACGGGCACGGAAGTCCTTGGAGACCGGGGACGTCGACGGCGGGACGGCATACCGCAGATCCGGGTGCCCGCAGAATCTCGTGCCCTCGAAGATCCGAAGCAGATTGCGTTCCTGCTCGCGGGGCAGGCCGCCACACAGCAACGGCGCGAACATCGCGATGGTCTCGGTGCCGATCCACTGGCCCGTCCGCAGATCGAAGTCACGGGCCCCGCCGGAGCGCGCGTCCGTCGTCGCAATCACTCCCTTGCGGAACTTCTCCGCCCACGACCGCAGCTCCCGAACATCGGAGTGCGGACGCGAATGGTCCTCGCCGATGGTCGCGAGCACATCGCAGGCCACCGCGAAGATGGCGCTGACGAACACATCCTCGACGGCGAAGCTCATCTTCGTCTTCAATGCGTCGTCGTCGTACCCGACCTGCTTCATCTCCTCCACGAGCCAGATGTAGCGGTCGTACTCGAGATTGCTGGGCCGCTGGGAGGCGTCGCTGATGACCGCCTTGTCCTCCCGGAAGTATGGATCCATTTCTCCGGGAACCACATTCGCGTAGGCCGAGTCCCACCGCGGCGAGTTGTCCATCCCCGACTCCCAGCCGTGGAAAACCGCGATTCTTCCGTTGTCGTCGACATCGCGGGCCTGGGCGAGCCAGCGGTGCCACCGCACCAGATCACCCCAGCGGCGATCGAGAAACTCCTCGGCGACGGCACGCGTCGTGCGTCCGTGGCGCTTGGAGTGGTCCAGGATGCGCTGCACCGCGATCGCGTGGACCGGCGGTTGGGTGATGCCCGAGGTCTGCGGGCTCATCGGTGCGTGCGACGCGAGCGTGCCGGTGGCCCACCGCGCCGGGCCGGGGAAGTAGCCGTCGACACCGTTGGCGAACACGATGTGCGGGATCATCCCGTTCTTCCACTGCGCGGAGAGCAAGGTGTCCATCTCCACCACGGCCCGCTCCACGCTCAGCGGGGCCAGTCCGACGGAGACGAACGCCGCATCCCAGCTCCACATGTGCGGATACAGCCGCGGAGCCGCACTGGTCATGGTGCCCAGGTCGTTGCCCCTGAGCAGATATGCCGCGCGCGCTGCCAGCTGCGTGGAAGTGAAACCTCGATCGCCCATGCAGACAGTTTGCGTGCACAGGCGACATTCCGCTCGTTTGAGATTGCGGACCGAACCTGTCCTCGATCGCTCCTACTGTGAACATCACCAACCACCAGGAGGAACAATGACCACCGAGAACACCGACATCGTGAAGATGCTCGACGAACAACGCGCCAATTTTCACATCACCGTCCGCGGAATCACCGAGGAACAGGCGCGCACCCGCACCACCACGAGCGAATTGACCCTCGGTGGGCTGCTGCATCACGTGATCAGCAACGAGCGCCATTGGATGAAGGTGATCGCCGACCTGGACGAGAACGCGGAATTCGACATGGAATCCGCCGGCGGCGAATACGTCGTGGCCGAGAACGACACCGTTGCGGGGTTGATCGCCGAATGGGAAGAGGTTGCGCGCTCCACCTCGGCTGCGCTCGAGACGTTGGACCTCGACCTGTCGGTCCCGGTGCCGACAGCACCCTGGGCACCCGAACGCATCTGGCAGAGTGCGCGATTCACAGTGCTGCACATCCTGCGCGAGATCTCCCAGCACGCGGGACACGCGGACATCATTCGTGAGGAACTCGACGGAGCGAACACCACCCGGACCTGGGCAGCCGAAGCCGGTATGAGCTTTTGAGTAACCTGCTTTCATGACTCGTACTGCGTTGGTGACCGGAGCAAGCCGTGGCCTCGGGGCCCATATCGCCCGACTGCTCGCGCCGGATCACCACGTACTGCTCGGCGGACGATCGGCCGAATCTCTCGAGCCGATCGCGTCGGAACTGGCAGGAGCTACCCCGTGGCCGGTGGAACTGACCGATCCCGACGCCGTTGCGGCGGCTGCGTCGGGCATCGATTCTCTGGATGTGTTGGTGCACAACGCCGGAGTCGCGGCGCTGGGGACGGTCGAGGAGTCGACGGCCGATGATTGGCGTCGGCAGTACGAGGTGAACGTCATCGCCGTCGTCGAGCTGACGCGATTGCTTCTTCCTGCACTGCGAAAGGCGAACGGCCATGTGGTGCTGATCAATTCGGGTGCCGGAATTCGCGCGAACCCCGGTTGGGGCGGTTATGCGGCGAGCAAGTTCGCGCTACGGGCCTTCGGAGACGCACTGCGGCAGGAAGAACCGTCGCTACGCGTGACATCGGTGCATCCCGGACGCATCGACACCGAGATGCAGCAGGAGATCGTCGCGCACGAGGGTGGGGAGTACGACGGCTCGAAGTTCCTGCAGCCCAGTACCGTTGCCCGTGCGGTACGCAATGCCATCGATACGCCTGCCGACGCACATCCCACAGAAGTGGTGCTGCGCACCAGGTGAGCGAAAGTCCCCTCGGTCGTTGCGCAGGCTCCACTCCGGCCTCGTAGTGGGGGTCAAGTTTCCGCTCACAACAGAGGGTTCGGCGTGAGTCTGGTAGTTCGTTGGCCAGACGACTTGCGTGGGCCCCTCGGCTACGCACGTTGCCTGCAATCAACCCCGCCGACCTTCGTCGCTCAGAGGTCGTCGAGTTTCACTATGCCGTCTTGCAGGGCCCTGGCGACGAGTGCCGCCTTGGTCGGCGCTGCCCGACCGACGCGGGAGTATTTGTCTCGAATTCGTGTCAGGTGGGTGTTGACGGTTCCCAGGGCGATGTGGAGGCGCGCACCGACTTCGACTTTGGAGTCGCAGTCCAACCAGACTTTCAGGACTGCAACTTCACGCTCGGTCAGTCCGGGTGACGCGTACGTCGGCGCTGGTCGTCGGCCCTGGACTCGCCCCGATGCAAGAGTGGAACGAGTGACGGGCGGCCTCGGGCCGAGGGGGTTGCGCACTGTCCCGGGCACTGCGACGCGCGTCTGGACTTGGGGTCGACGATCGATCAACACCATCGGGTCCTCCTCGAGATACCGGCCTTGAGGCCGATGAGTATCGGACCACGGACCGCGAACCCCCCTGCAACACAAACCAATTCGAGAACAACATCGATTCGAGTGTTACGACTACACAGACATGTAGTCAGAACTAAACACTGCGAGCTCGGTCACTGGGTTGCTATGGTTCGTGATCCATTCAGGTGCTGTGAAGTCCAGTGAAGGCGGTTGACGTTGAACCCTAGGCCCGTCCCGCGTGAACAATTTCTCCACGCCGGATACCGGCTCCTGAACGACGTGGACATGACCCACCTCGCCCGCTCGCTGTCCATCTCGGCGGTGGTCGACGGTGCCGGGCTGTCGCATCAAACGTTCCACAACACCTACCCAGGCAACTCTCGCAGTGGAGGTTCCGGCGGCAAAGAAGCGTTCGTGGCGGATCTTCTCGACAACCTCACCGTGAATTACATCGGCACGACGCCCATCGACCCGCCTGCCGGGCTGCGAGACGCGGCCGCGCCGGTGTCCGCCCTGTTCGAGGACCTGACCTCCGGCCTGATGCGTCGGCGCCTGGTCGCCACCCTGCTCGCCAGCGACCACGACGGGGCGCGCAAAGCCGTCACCCCCGAATTCGAGCGACTCGATGCCGACCTGCGCACCATGGTGGGTCGGGCCATCCAAGCTCAGGGCGGGTCCGTGCGTCGGCCACTGACGTTGACGTCCCTGTCCACTGCCCTGGGCGCACTTCTCGACGGCTACGCTCTTCGCGAGATGCTCACGCCCGGTTCCGTTGCCACGAGCGAGGTAGCCGAGGCAGTCACCTCGATCCTGCGTTGGGCCGTCGACCCAGTGCATTCCGATCGGAACTCGACCGAACCCGACCCCGTCGACGTGCTCGACGGCGCAGCCTCCCTCCGCCCCGACCTGGAGGCCGACGTCATCGCGGCCACGGAAGCGCTCTTCCTCGACAACGGATACTTCCTGGTGACGCTCGCCGACATCGCCGCAGCAGCAAAGATCCGAGTAGAGGATCTCCGACGCCTGTTTCCCAGCAAGGTAGACATCATCGTCGCCGCACTGAAACCCGAGTTCGATCGCGTCCTACGCCTGCGCCGAGCCGACGAACGCCTCGGCATCGAGCCCGCGATCGCACTGCAGCGCACGTTGATTGCGGTGGGCGAGTTCGTGATCGACAACCGCGCGATGAGCACAGGGATGCTCCTGGCGCTCAGCTTCGAGCAGTTCCAACAGCCGAGCACGATCACGACCGTGATGGAGAACCTGTACCTACCTGCCGCCGTCGTCCCCATCCTCGAACGCGGACGCGAAACCGGCGTGTTCAGCGACGAGGCACCGACGATCGAGGCGGCAGTCATGCTGACCAACAACGTCCTGTTTCGCTGCTTGACGCGGCCGACCGAATCGGCAATCGACGTTGCCGACGGCGTTCTCCGACTACTCATGCCCGGCATCTCGACCAGGACGCCCTGACGTCACCCGGCCCCAGGGTTCGTCTCAGGTCTGGTCCATCGGCTGTGAAAGTCCTACGGTTGTTCCATGGCACTGTCGAAGGCAGAACGCGAAGAATTTCTGGCCGAACCCCACATCGCCGCGCTGTCCGTCGCTGCAGGCCCTGATCGTGGGCCGTTGACTGTTCCCATCTGGTACGACTACACCCCCGGCGCCCAGGCGTGGGTCCTCACCGGGAAGACGTCGAAGAAGGCTCAATTGATCAGAGCTGCAGGTCGATTCACGCTGATGGTCGAACAGTCGGACCCGAGGATCAGGTACGTCTCGGTCGATGGATCCGTTGCGCGGGAAGAACCGAGTACACCGGAGTTACTGCGCACCATGGCAGCGCGCTATCTGCCGCCGGAGAAGGTCGACGGCTACCTCGAGATGGCCGACAGTGAGCACGAAGAGAACGTGGTGTTCTACCTGCTACCGGAGCATTGGCTGTCGGCCGATCTGGGCGCGATCTGACAGACCAACCGGGTTGGTACTACGGAGTCGGTGCCAGACTGTTTCCGGGCGGGATGGTTCCGCAGTTGCTGCGCGTCGGCCCACCGGCGAACCGCTCGGTCAGGAATTGCAGACTCTGAGCCTCGAAAGCCGGAAAGGCTTCGCTGTGCGACAAGCCGTCGTACTGCGCGTACTGCACATCGACGCCCCGGCCGCAGTATTCGTACGCCAGTCCCTGTACATCCGCGGTGATCATGACGGAATCGCCGATCGGATCGGCTTGCCCCACAGCCAGGAACATCGGCGTCCGCGGAGTGCCCTGGCTACCCATGATGTTGTCGTCGATCGCCGCCACCACCTCGGGTACGTCGAGCATGGAGGTGTACGGAGCCTTGACCATCGACGCGTCGGTGAGCGTCGGGTAGTCGTCGGCGAACTGGGCGATGCACTCCTGATCGACCTGATCGATCACCTGGCGACCGTAGTCGGAGATGAAATCGTCCAGGTCGAGACCGTAGGCGCGTTGGTAGGCGACGATCAGAGCCGGAATGACGCCCGCCCACTCCTTGCTTCCGCTGACGTACGGCAGGTTGTGAGCCAGGTCGACCGGCAGCCCGCCGGCCGCCGCTCCGACGAGGTTCAGCTCGGGTGCGTACTCGGGGGCAATCTCGGCACCCCACTGCGTCGGCACGGAGCCTCCGGAGTATCCGACCATGCCGACGGGGGTGTTCGACGGAAGCTGCAGAAAGGACTGTGCCGCGCGAACGCCGACCAGAGCTGCGTACCCCGACTGCCGTCCGATCGTCCACTCGAGTTCCTCGCCCTCGTAATCCGGCACGACGACGGTGTAACCGGCTGCGAGATAACCGGCGATGACCACCTGTTCCGCACCGGCAATAGGACTCGTGGACCCGCCGCTGAGGGTGTACGAGGGATTGCACTGGGACCCGAGGGCGTCGTATGCCATGTGGTACGACACGATTCGCGTCGGGCCGGCGATCAGGGGCCTCAGCACCGTGGCGACCGTGACGACGGCGTCGCCCTGCTGGTCGGTACTTCTGTACAGAACCTGGCTACCGGTGACCGGCGTCGGCTGGTTCGGCGTTCGGAAGGTCATGGGCCTCGACCGAAGCACCGTTCCCGGGGAGACGTCCAGGCCGCCGTCCCAATCGTAGAACGGATCGTCGGCCGGAATCGGTGAGCCGGGCCCCGGATCTGCCTGTGCAACAGGGACACTCACGAGTGTAACGGACCCGAGAACCAGGACGACGGAGGCCACCAGCCTCACCACGAATCCTTTACCGACCTGTGACATGCAACAAATTAAAGCCCCGACCTCGAAGTTATGGACGGAAATCGCCAGATTTTCATCCATAACTTCGAGCTCGGCGGGGCCTACTTCAGGACGATGTTCACCATTCGACCCGGGATCACGATGATCTTGGTCGGGGCCTTGCCGTCGAGCAGGGCGACGATCTTCTCGTCGGCCAGTGCAGTCTTCTCGACGTCGTCCTTGGTCGCATCGGCCGGGACGGTGATGCGGCTGCGCACCTTGCCGTTCACCTGGATGGGGTAATCGACGGTATCGGCGACGAGCCACTTCTTCTCCACACGCGGGAAGGGACCGTGTGCCAGCGACTTCTCGTGGCCGAGCTTGCTCCACAGTTCCTCGGACAGGTGCGGAGCCAGCGGAGCCAGCATCAGGATCAGCGGCTCGACGACCCCACGCGGAGCACCGTCGGGATAGGCCTTGGTGATGTGGTTGGTCAGCTCGATGAGCTTGGCACCGGCCGTATTGTCGCGCAGCGCAGCGTAATCCGCGTGCACACCGTCGATCACACGATTGAGCACGCGCAGTGTGTCCTCGGTGGGCTTGTCGTCGGTGACGCGGACCTCGCCGGTCACCTCGTCGAGCACCAGTCGCCACACCCGCTGCAGGAACCGCTGTGCGCCGACGACGTCCTTGGTCGCCCACGGCCGCGACGTGTCCAGCGGACCCATCGACATCTCGTAGAAACGCAGGGTGTCGGCACCGTACTCGGCGAAGATCTCGTCGGGGGAGACCGAGTTCTTCAGGGACTTACCCATTTTGCCGTATTCACGGTTGACGGGCTGGTCCTGATGGAAGTAGCCGCCGTCGCGCTCGACGACCTCGGCCGCGGGTACGTAGACGCCTCGGGCATCGGTGTAGGCGAAGGCCTGAATGTAGCCCTGGTTGTAGAGGCGACGGTACGGTTCGCTCGAGCTGACATGGCCGAGATCGAACAACACCTTGTGCCAGAAGCGCGAGTACAGCAGGTGCAGCACCGCATGCTCGACGCCACCGACGTAGAGATCGACTCCGCCGGGATCGTTGGGTCCGTGGATCTCCGGACGCGGTCCGACCCAGTACTTTTCGTTCTCCGGGTCCGCGAAGGCCTCGGAGTTGGTGGGGTCGATGTAGCGCAGCTGGTACCAGGAACTACCGGCCCACTGCGGCATGACGTTGGTGTCGCGGGTGTAGGTCTGCAGCCCGTCGCCCAGATCGAGTTCGACCTGGACCCAGTCCGACGCCTTGGCCAGCGGCGGGGACGGCTCGGAGCCGGCGTCGTCCGGATCGAAGGAGACCGGTGCGTAGTTCTCGACCTCCGGAAGTTCCACCGGCAGAGCAGAATCCGGCAATCCGTGCGGGTTGCCCTCGGCGTCCCAGACGATCGGGAACGGCTCGCCCCAGTAGCGCTGGCGAGCGAACAGCCAGTCGCGCAGCTTGTACTGGATGGTGCCGCGGCCGGTGCCGTCTGCCTCCAACCGCGCGATGACGGCGGCTTTGGCCTCGTCCACCGGCAGACCGTCGAGGAAGTCGGAGTTCACCAGGCCGCCGTCGCCGACGTACGCGGCCTCGGTGACGTCTCCGCCCGAAATGACCTCGCGCACCGGCAGACCGAATGCCGTCGCGAACTCCCAGTCGCGGGCATCGTGTCCGGGAACGGCCATGATCGCGCCGGTACCGTAGCCCGTCAGCACGTAGTCGGCGATGAACACCGGAACCTGCTCACCGTTGACCGGGTTGCTCACGTAGGCACCGATGAAGACGCCGGTCTTCTCCTTGTTCTCCTGCCGCTCCAGATCGGACTTTGCGGCAATCGAAGCACGGTATGCCGCAACGGCTTCCGCGGGAGTTGCGGCTCCGCCGGTCCACTTCTCGGATACGTCGGAAGGCCACTCGGGTGCAACCAACCCGTCGACCAGTTCGTGTTCGGGGGCGAGCACCACGTAGGTGGCACCGAACAGCGTGTCCGGGCGAGTGGTGAACACCTCGATGTTCGAGAACGAGACCTGCGCACCGCGGGATCGCCCGATCCAGTTGCGCTGCATGGTCTTGACCTTCTCCGGCCAATCCAGGTACTCGAGATCGTCGACAAGACGGTCGGAGTACGCGGTGATTCGCATCATCCACTGCCGCAGGTTCTTTCGGAACACCGGGAAGTTGCCGCGATCGCTGCGTCCGTCGGCGGTGACCTCCTCGTTGGCGAGCACCGTACCCAGACCGGGGCACCAGTTGACCATCGAGTTGGACTCGTACACCAGACGGAAGCCGTCGATCACCTCGCGGCGCTCACCGACGGTCAGCGATTCCCAGGAGCGGCCGTCGTCCAACGTGCGCTCACCCGAGGCGAACGCCGCCTCCAGTTCCGAGATGGGCCTGGCTTTACCGAGGTCCGCGTCGAACCACGAGTTGAAGATCTGCAGGAAGATCCACTGTGTCCAGTGGTAGAAGTCGACGTCCGTCGTCGCGAGGGACCGTCGGCGATCGTGCCCGAGGCCCAGCCGACGCAACTGGCGTCGCATGTTGGTGATGTTGTTCTCGGTGGTGCTGCGCGGGTGCGTGCCCGTCTGCACGGCGTACTGCTCGGCCGGCAGACCGAACGCGTCGTAGCCCAGCGCATGCAGCACGTTGCGGCCCTGCATGCGGTGATACCGCGCGAAGACGTCGGTGGCGATGTAGCCGAGGGGGTGACCGACGTGCAGGCCACTGCCCGACGGATACGGGAACATGTCCTGGACGAACAGCTTGTCCTTCGGGACGTCTCCGGCGAGGGTTCCGACCGGGTTGGGAGCGTCGAAAGTGCCCTGTGTCTCCCACAGGTCCTGCCACTGCTCCTCGATGTGCCCGGCGAGTTCGGCTGTGTAGCGGTACTCGGGGGCGGACTCGGTGGGTGCTTCAACGGAATCGGTCACACCTACCAGCCTAAAGTGTGATGCGGCCCGCCTGGTACCAGGACCTCGCTGCGCCGTATCCTGGCCAGGTGGTCATCGTCTCGGTTGTGTTGTTCGTGCTCGCGCTCGTCGTCGGCGCTGTCGCTGCCCTGTCGCTGCTGGGTCGGCTCCCACGCAACCGCTTCGCCGGTGTCCGCACCGCCGAGGCCATGCGTGACGACGAGACGTTCACCCTCGCCAATCGCGTCGCCGGACCCACGACAGCCGCATCGGCGCTGGTACTGGCCATCGGCGCGGTGGCCGCCCTCGCACTGAGCGGTATCGCCGCCGTCGTCGGCGTCGTCGTTGCCCTCGTGGCCGCGCTGTTCATCGCCGCAGCCGGCGGATCCATCGGGGCCCGCGCAGCAGCGGCCGTTCCGCCACCCGCCGAGGCGGACGGATGCGGAAGCTCGTGCATCTCGTGCAGCCTCAAGGACGCCTGCCAGCCGAGCTGAGCGGATGAAGGCGAAGGCACTACGCACGTTCGACCCGGCCGGGGTCGTGTTCGGCGTTGCCGTCCCCCTGGTCGTTGCCGCACTCGGACTCGTCCTGGCGTACCTGTGGCAAGGCCGTCTGCCCGAACAGGTCGCCACTCACTTCAGCGGAACCGAACCGGACGACTTCTCCAATCCACTCTCCAACGCCTGGACCCTCGCGATCGTGATCGTGCTGGTGGGCGGCGGGTGCAGTGCGGTTGCGTCGTTGACTCGGGTGCTGCTGATCATGCGTCGAACCATGCTGATCATCGGGCTGACCGTCGTCGGAACGATCGGTGTTCTGCAGATCGCGACCCTCGTCCGAGAGTTGGACATGGCGTCCGAACGGAGCGTGACCATCCCCGGCTGGGCGATCGCGGTGGGGACCGTCGTCGGATTCGCGGCCGGGTTGTTCGGTGCGTCCAGGCTGCGTGACTACCGCGAACGCGTCGACGCCACATCACCGCCGCACGTAGATCTTCCGCGCTGCAGCCCGGAGTTGCCGCTGGTGGTCCGCGTCGGAGCCAGCCGGGTCGCCGGCATCACCGTCGTGGCAGTCTCTCTGGCCGGAGCCGCTCTGACGTGCTGGCTGTCCGGCTCACTGTGGCCGATCTTCCTGTTCGCCCCACTGACGATTCTGATTCTGTCCCTGCTGCGCTTCACGGTGCACATCGACAGCGACGGCCTCTTCGTCTCGAGCCTGGGCATGGCGGCATTCGACTACGACATCGACGAGATCACCGGCGCCTCGGTGCGGGCGGTCGATCCGTCGAAGGAGTTCGGTGGTTGGGGACTTCGGGCCAAGGGACGCGGGAACTACGCCGTCGCCACCGACGCCGGTCCCGCGGCCTTCGTCACCTTCGCCAATGGCGATCGGCTCACCATCGGATCCGTGCACGCCGAGAAGATCGCGGGCACGCTCACCACCCTGACCGCCCGCACTCGCAACGCCACGGTGGATTGAGTTAGCCAAGTGAAGTTGTTGCGGGATACCGTGCTGGATCCCTTCCTGTTGGGCATCTTCGCGGTCGCAGCGCTGGCAAGCCTGTTCCCTGCCACCGGCACAGCGGAGGACGTCCTGGGCTGGGTGACGCGCATCGCCATTGCTCTGCTGTTCCTCATCTACGGCGCTCGACTCTCGCCGCGCGACGCCTGGAACGGCGTCAAGCACTGGCGGCTGCACTCGGTGATCCTGGCGTGCACGTATCTGCTGTTCCCGGCACTCGGGCTGGCCCTGCGGATTCTCGTCCCCGGCGTGATCAGCGACGACCTCTACACCGGAATGCTGTTCCTCTGCCTGGTCCCGTCGACCGTGCAGTCCTCGATCGCCTTCACCTCCATCGCCCGCGGTAACGTCGCCGGTGCCGTGGTGAGCGCCTCGTTCTCCAACATCATCGGAGTGTTCGTCACCCCACTGCTCGTGATCGCCCTGATGACCACGACCGGTTCCGTTACCATCGACCCCAGCTCGGTACTCGATATCGCCCTGCAACTGCTGCTTCCGTTCGCCGTCGGTCAGTTGATCCGGCCCTGGGTGACGGGCTGGCTCACCCGGCACAGCGCGCCGACGAAACTCGTCGACCGTGGTTCGATCCTGCTGGTCGTGTTCGCCGCGTTCAGCGAATCCATGAACCAGAACGTGTGGTCCTCGGTGCCGGTGTGGCGCATCGGCATCGTCGTCGCAGTGTGCGCTGCGCTGCTCGCGGTGGTGCTGGCGATCACCTGGTACGGAGGCAAGTGGCTGGGCTTCGCTTTCGAGGATCGGGTGGTGCTGCTGTTCTGCGGATCCAAGAAGAGCCTGGCCAGCGGGCTGCCGATGGCCGCAGTGCTGTTCGTCGGCCAACCCGTCGGACTGATCGTGCTGCCGCTGTTGATCTTCCACCAGATTCAGCTGATGGTGTGCACCGTGATCGCCCAGCATCTCGCGCGACGACCGGAATCGGAACAGAGCCCGGTGGGCAGCGTCGCGGACTAGATTGGGTGTCACTCGAGCCGATCACGGGAGAAGACGATGACCAGGAAAATCCATGCCGACGGTATCGTCTCTGCGGCCTACACCGGCCGCCTCGCCACCAATCCTGTACCCGCACTGCGGCTTCCCGAGGAACAGCTCGATCCCGACGCCGCCTACCGCTTCATCCACGACGAACTGATGCTCGACGGCAGCTCACGCCTCAATCTGGCGACGTTCGTCACCACCTGGATGGATCCCCAGGCCGAGAAGCTCATGGCCGAGACGTTCGACAAGAACATGATCGACAAGGACGAGTACCCGTCCACCGCCGCCATCGAGGAACGCTGCGTCAACATCGTCGCGGACCTGTTCCACGCCCCTGGACTCGACCGGGAGGACCCGTCGTCGGCCACCGGGGTCTCGACCATCGGCTCCAGTGAGGCCGTCATGTTGGCCGGCTTGGCACTCAAATGGCGCTGGCGAACGAGGGGAGCAGGTACCGGCACTCCGAACCTGGTGCTCGGCAGCAATGTTCAGGTGGTGTGGGAGAAGTTCTGCCGCTACTTCGACGTGGAGCCCAAGTACCTGCCCGTCGAGCGCGGACGCTACGTCATCACCCCGGAACAGGTTCGAGATGCAGTGGACGAGAACACCATCGGTGTCGTCGCGATCCTCGGCACCACGTTCACCGGAGAACTCGAACCGGTACAGGAGATCTGCGCTGCACTGGACGAGATCGCGGGCGGCGGCGGACCCGACGTACCGGTCCATGTCGACGCAGCCAGTGGCGGATTCGTCGTACCGTTCCTGTACCCGGAGCTCGTGTGGGATTTCCGATTGCCTCGGGTCAAGTCCATCAACGCCAGCGGCCACAAGTACGGACTGACCTATCCGGGAATCGGATTCGCCGTCTGGCGAACCAAGGAAGACCTGCCCGAGGACCTCGTGTTCCGCGTCAACTACCTCGGCGGCGACATGCCCACCTTCACGCTGAACTTCTCCCGGCCGGGCAACCAGGTGATCGGGCAGTACTACAACTTCCTACGCCTCGGCAGATCCGGTTACACCGACATCATGAAAGCGCTGCGCGACACCGCAGTTCGCGTCAGCCGACACCTCGCGAAACACCCCGACATCGAGGTCATCACCGACGGATCGGCCATCCCGGTCCTGTCGTTCATGCTGAAGGATCACTGCGAGTTCACCGTCTTCGACGTCTCCCACGAACTACGCGCCCGCGGCTGGCAGGTGCCGGCATACACGATGCCCGACAACGCAACCGACGTCGCCGTGCTCAGAGTCGTAGTGCGAGAGGGTTTCAGCGCGGACCTGGGCCGAATGCTGTGCATCGCCATCGACGAGGTGCTCGCCGGCCTGAAGTCAGGTGGACACTCGACGGCGCAGGCTTTCGCTCACTGAGCGCTGCGCGCATGTGAGCGGAAACTCGACCCCTGCTACGAGGTTTCGCTCACGTGCGGCGCAGCCGCTCTAGTTGCGGTCGACGTCGATCGGATGAGATGCCAGCAGCGCCAACGGCATCGGCTGCCTACGAAGTACGTGTGCCCACAGGTCGATCCGCGGCGGACCGATCACGTCGGATGCCAAGGCCGACAACACGATCCAGTCGTCGCGGTCGAGTTCGCCTTCGAGTTGCCCGAACGTCCAGCCCGAGTATCCGGCGAAGATGCGCACGCCCTCGACGAGTGGGGCGATATCGGCAGGATCGGAATCGAGATCGACCATCACCACTCGGCCGTCGACGCGGCGCAGACCGGGAACACCGTCGATCGACACACCGGTCCGCAGCGTCGCCAGGCACAGGGCCGAATCGCGCTTGACCGGGCCACCGACGTACAGCGCCTGCGGTTTGGCTGCCAGCTCGGACCAATTGGGCAGCACGTTCTGCACCGCCGTCTCGCTGGGACGGTTGATCACGACACCGAGGCTGCCCGCATCGTTGTGTTCGATGATGTAGATGACGGTGCGCCGAAACGTGGGCTCGACGAGTTCGATGGACGACACCAACAGACTGCCGGGACGGACATCGCGCAAGGCCGATGCCGTCTGGTCCTCGGGTTCCTCCGCATGCGCTGCCACGCTAGTCATTGTGGCACCGCCCACCGCCGGATGTGGCGCAAGCGATACGGCCAGTCCTCATGGGTCGTTCCGCAGGCTCCACTCCCGCCCTTGTTACCTACTCGAGCCCGGCGACCTTCGTCAACAATCCCAACTGGTACTCGAACAACGCGTCCCTGCTGGAGAACGTCGTGGCACCGTACTGATCGAACACATCGAAGCTGATGGCCCCGAACAGCGACGCCCACACCATGACGCCCAGTGCGATCAGCCCGTCGGGCAGGTCCATCTCCATCTGCGCACGGATGTCCTCGAAGCTGCCGTGCAGTGACGCCAGCTCGGGCGGGTCGGTCTCGACGTCCGGTCGACGTGTCTGCCACGCCGAGTTCAGGACGGCCACCAGGGTGGTGATCACCCTGGTGCCCGGCCCGGTGGTCTGCTCCGCGGGGGCGTGATAGCCGGGCACGGGGCTGCCGAACAGCAACGCATACCGCGCCGGCTCCCGCAATCCCCACTGGCGAACCGTCCGACCGAGAGCCAGGAACTTCTCCTTGGGCCCGTCGGCCGCGTCGACCGCTGCGTCGACGGTGTCCCCGAGCTCGGTGTATCCGTCGACGACGAGCAGGGTCAGCAACTCATCGCGACTGGCGACGTAGCGGTAGACGGCCGAGGAGACGACACCGAGGTCCCGCGCGACAGCGCGCAACGACAGAGCCGCGGCACCGTCGGCGGCCAGGTGTTCGCGGCCGATGCGCGTGATATCGGCCAGGGTCTGGGCGCGGGCTCGGGTGCGGGGAGTGCTCACCATGGCTGCCACTGTAACTGCTGCTCTTTTCAGAGAGCAGTGCTCTTGCTTTATCGTCGCCGCGGGTGCACACTCTTCGCAACAGAGAGCACCGCTCTCGTTTTCCTCGAATGGAGCGATCATGACCGAACTTCACGTCGTCACCGGAGCCGGGCCCGTCGGCTGGACAGTTGCCGAACAGCTTGCAGCACAGGGTCATTCGGTGCGGGTCCTGACCCGATCCGGCAGCGGGCCCGAGCACCCGATGATCGAACGCCGCGCAGTCGACATCGAATCCGACGATCTCCGTCGACACCTCGACGGAGCCACCGCCGTCTACCACTGCACCCACGTCGCCTACGAGAACACGGTGTGGCGGAACAAGCTCGTCGCCATAGAGAACCGCGTGCTCGACGCGGCCGCGGGCACCGTTGTCGCGTTTCCCGAAAGTCTGTACGCCTACGGCCGAGCCGACGGACCGATACGCGAGGACTCACCCCGGGATGCGACGTTCCGCAAGCTGGGTGTGCGCACGCAGCTACTCGCCGCGCGCGACGCTCACGCGACCCCCACCGTCAGCGTCGCCGCCTCGGATTTCTACGGGCCTCGGGTGATCACCTCGCACATGGGTGAGCGGGTGATCTCGCCGATTCTCGCCGGAAAGCCGGTCCGCGTCCTCGCCTCCGCCGACCTTCCTCACTCGTTCACCTACGTCCCCGATCTGGCAGCTGCGATGATCACGGCCGCGGCCTCACCGTCGATGTGGAACACCGTCCTGCATGCGCCCACCGCGCCCGCGGTCTCGCAGCGCACGATGATCGAGATGTTCTCGGCTGCTGCAGATCTGCCGACTCCGAAGGTCGGTGCCATTCCGGCCTGGGCACTGCGACTGCTGAGCGCGGTACCCGGTCCGATGAAGGAGCTCGGCGACACCCTCTACCAGTTCCGCTACCCCTACCTTCTCGACTCGAGCCGCAGCGAGGCGATCCTCGGGCTACAGCCCACTCCACTCGCCGACGGCACGGCCGCAACGATGGCGTGGTGGACAGCCTCGACGCCCGCCGTCTCCGTATGACGGGCGGGGGCTAAAGTCCCGTCGGTGAGCGACGCTTCCTTCCGTACCCGACTGCGTGAGTCTCCGGGGGTCGGCAAGCTGACGACCATTCGGTTCGCCGGTCAGTTCGGCGACGGGTTGTTCCAGGCCGCGCTCAGTGGTGCCATTCTGTTCAACCCCGAGCGCGCGACCAATCCGGCCGAGATCGCGGCCGGATTCGCGGTGCTGTTGGTCCCGTATTCCTTGGTGGGTCCGTTCGCCGGAGCGCTTCTCGACCGCTGGGATCGCCGGTCGGTCCTGCTGTGGGCCAACATCGTTCGTATGGTGCTGATCGTCGCCACCGCAATCCTGCTGTGCGCCGGGGTGGATGCCACACCGTTGTTGCTGTTGGCTCTGGCCACCGTAGGGCTCAGTCGGTTCGTGCTCGCGGGAGCGTCTGCGTCGCTGCCGCACGTGGTTCGGCAATCGTGGCTGGTACCGATGAACTCGGTGCTGGCCACCGTCGGATCCGGTTTCGCAGCGGCAGGTGCGGGTCTCGCCGTAGCGGTGATCGGAGTGATCGGTGCCGGGGATTTCGGCTCGGGTGTCGCCGTGGGTCTCTCGGCCACCGGGTCGGTCGTCGGGGCGCTCGCCGCCGCGCGGTTCCGACCACGATCCCTCGGACCGGGCATCGAGAACCGCACCGACAGTCCACTGAAAGACGTTGCTGCAGGACTGAAGTCGGGTGCCCAGGCCGTCTGGCGCTCCGCCGGTGTCACGACCGCGATGCTCGGCATCGGCGCGCACCGCATCGTGTTCGGCATCAACACACTGATCATGGTGTTGGTTCTCCGCGAAACGACGAGCAGCACCCTGCCCGGCGGCCTTGCCGGCTTCGGCATCGCCGTCGGTGCCTCGGCGGTCGGCATGTTCCTCGCCGCCCTGATCACCCCCTTCGCCGTTCCCCGGTTCGGGCGCACCCGCACGATCGCTGCCGCTCTGGTGCTCGCCATCGTGGCGCAACTCGGTGCCGTCTCGGGCCTGACGCAGACCAGCCTGCTGCTCGGAGCCTTCCTCCTGGGTATCGCCGGGCAGACCGTCAAACTCAGTGGCGACGCTGCCATGCAGATCGAGATCGACGACGCCCATCGCGGACGCGTCTTCGCGTTGCAGGACACCGTGTTCAACGTCGCCTTCGTCGCCGCCCTCGCTGCTGCGGCCTTCGCCGTCGGCCCCGACACGACCGATCTGAGCCAGGACCCCACCGCGCACATCCTGGTGTTCGTCGGGGCAGGTATCTACGCCCTCGGCCTGGCGGCAGCGGTGGTGAACACCGGGCGCACACGCCGCTGACGTGGTGTATCTTTCCGTATCGGACCGATGGGTTTCGTCGGAGAACACGGGGGCACCGCATGCACGGCCGCTTGACGTCACTCGGCTGCATACTCGCGGTTGCCGCAGGTACGGCCGTTCTCGCTGCGCCACCGGCGTTCGCGGCGCCGCCTCCGCCGGTGAACTCCTGTGGCGAAACAGGATTCGACCCCAAGGACTACCCACCCGAGCCCATCGGACCGGGCAATCCACCACAGCTGCCGCCGTTGCCGGATCGTGTGGTGATCCCCGTGCCCTATCCGTCGATCGAACTCGTACCGGTTCCCGATTTGGCCCCGAACAACACCCGCGTACGGGCCGAACCGTTGACCGACCCGTGTGCGGACCCGTGCCCCGATCTCACCGACGACACCGATTCACCGACGCCGGCAACGGGCTCGGCAGACCATCTGCCGTTCCCGCGCATCGAGATCGACCCGCAACCCGAGACCATCCCGATCCCGATTCCCGGCCCCGCTGCCCCGGGAACGCCGCCGCCCGCGCCCGCCGTCAACCCAGCGGAGCCAGGACCCACGACGGTCCCGCCAGGAGCACCTGCCGTCGGACACGTCGAGGTCGTCTCCCAGCTGACCGGACCGGGATCGGAGAACCGCACCGACAAGCGATGGCAGGTGAACGGAACCGACCTCGGCATCATGTGGGAGAGCAAGCCCGGTGAGGTCGCCGTCGCCTTCGGCGATTCCTTCGGCAAAGGGTGGGAATTCGGCGTCGTGGGCGGCGACGACTGGCGTTCGAATGCGCTCGGCCACAGCACCGACACCGACCTGTCCGACGGCATGACCCTGGACTCCAGGGTGCAGGATTCCCGTTGTCACGCAGCCGAACTGCTGCCGTCGCGCAAGATCAAGAACTGGGAGACAACGGTCATTCCCACGTCCGGTTTCGCGATCGACGACCGGCAGTACATGTCGTACATGTCCATCAGGCGCTGGAGCACGATTCCCGGCATGTGGTGGACCAACTACGGTGGCATCGCCTACTCGGACGACAACGGTTCCACCTGGGTCAAGGACGAGCATGCCAAGTGGGACAACGTCTTCGGCTTCTCCAAGTTCCAGGTGTCGACGATGGTCCCGGCGGGGGAGTACGTCTACATGTTCGGCACCGTCAACGGACGCGCCGGACAGGTCGGGCTCGCCCGCGTCCCGAAGGCCGACGTGTTGAACAGGACCGCCTACCAGTACTGGGTGAACGGCACCTGGGCTCCCGTCGGATCGAACGAGGCCACCCCCATCGCCGACGGTATGGCCGGGGAACTGTCGGTCCATCACGACGAGGCCCGAGGCCTGTGGCGGTTGACGTATCTCGATCCGCTGCGCGGCGATATCGTTCTGCGCGAGTCGAATTCACCGCAAGGTCAGTGGACCGCGCCGACCACCCTGATCGACACCGCCGAGTACCCCAAGACCTACGGCGGGTTCGTTCACCCGTGGTCGACGGCGAACGAGCTGTACTTCACCGTCTCGGAATGGGACAGCTACAACGTCTATCTGGTCAAGGCCGAGCTTCGCTCGTCGTGAGCGGAAACTCGTAGCAGGCTACGAGGTTTCGTGCACGTGCGGCGCAGCCGCTCCTACTGCCTGGGCCACCACTCGAGCAGCGCGGCCTCCGCGTCCTCGCGGGAGAGCGGTCCCCGGTCGAGACGCAGTTCTTTCAGGAACTTCCACGCCTTGCCCACGTCGGGTCCGGCCGGGATGTTCAGCAACTCCATGATCGCGTTGCCGTCGAGGTCGGGCCGCACCCGCGCCAGATCCTCCTGCTCGGCGATGCGGGCGATGCGTTCTTCCAGGTCGTCGTAGGTGGCCTGCAGCGCGGCGGCTCGACGCTTGTTCCTGGTGGTCGAGTCGGCCCGAACCAGCTTGTGCAGCTTGGGCAGTAGCTCACCGGCATCGGTGGCGTAGCGCCGCACGGCGGAGTCGGTCCACTGACCCTTGCCGTAGCCGTGGAAACGCAGATGCAGGAACACCAGATGCGAGACGTCCTCGATCATCTTCTTGGAATACTTCAAGGCGCGCATGCGCTTTCGCACCAACTTGGCACCGACGACCTCGTGGTGATGGAAGCTGACTCCGCCGCCCGGCTCGTTTCGCTTGGTATCGGGCTTGCCGATGTCGTGCAGCAATGCGGCCCAACGCAATACGAGGTCCGGATCGCCGTCCTCGAGATCGATGGCCTGCTTCAGCACAGTCAGCGAGTGGGTGTACACGTCCTTGTGCTGGTGATGCTCGTCGATCTCGAGCTTCATGTTGGGCACCTCGGGAATGATCCGCTGGGCCAGGCCCGTCTCGCACATCACGTCGATGCCGTCGATCGGGTGCTCGCCGAGGATCAGCTTGTCCAGCTCCACCTGGATTCGCTCGGCGGTGATGCGGTCGATCTGCTCCGCCATGTCCTCGATGGCCCGGTGCACCCGTGGCATCAGAGTGAACCCCAGCTGAGAGACGAACCGCGCGGCCCGCAGCATGCGCAGGGGATCGTCTCCGAACGAGACCTCCGGTGCCGAGGGAGTATCGAGAACGCCCTCGAGCAGCGCGTCCATGCCGCCGAGCGGATCGACGAATTCCTGGGCGCCGTCCGCTCCGAGACGTACGGCCATGGCGTTGACGGTGAAATCGCGTCGAACGAGATCTTCTTCGAGGCTGTTGCCGTACTGCACCTCGGGATTGCGGGAGACCTGGTCGTAGGAGTCGGTGCGATAGGTGGTGATCTCGATCGTCTGGTCGTCCTTGGCCGCGCTGATGGTCCCGAACGCGATGCCGGTGTCCCACTGATGGTCCGCCCAGCCCGACAGCAACGCCTGAACGTCCTCGGGCCTGGCGTCGGTGGTGAAATCCAGATCGGTTCCGAGTCGACCGAGAACTGCATCGCGCACCGAGCCACCGACGAGGAAGAGCTCGTGCCCCGCCGCGGCGAACAGTGCGCCCAGCGGAGTCAACACCGGAGCGAGTTCGCGCAGCGTCACAGCAGCTCCCGCCAGCAACCTCTCCCGGCGGGCATCGGTCTGCTCGGCGGAAACGGAGGACAGGGACTGATCGGCCACGATGGGAGAGCCTACTTGCGCCGAACCGATCGAATGTCCCGGCCTTCACCCCGCGGTGCGGCACGGTAGAAGAGTGCGCACAGGCAACTAGTATGGATCGGGTGTCTGCTGCCGAACGTGCGAACAGGAGCCGCCGCAACCCGCGGCGGCGTCAGGCACGCGCCGACACCGAAGCACCCAAGCTGCGGACCGTCCGCGAGACCTCGGCAGGCGGCCTGGTGGTCGACGGCCTCGACGGCCCGCCGGCCAAGCGCTGCGCCGCCCTCATCGGCCGCACCGACCGCCGCGGACGCCTCCTCTGGTCCCTGCCCAAGGGGCACATCGAGCAGGGTGAAACCGCCGAGCAGACGGCCATGCGCGAGGTCGCCGAAGAGACCGGCATCCGCGGTACCGTCCTGGCCTCGCTGGGCAGCATCGACTACTGGTTCGTCACCGAGGGCCGACGCGTCCACAAGACCGTCCACCACTACCTGCTGCGATTCCTGGGCGGCGAACTGTCGGACGAGGATCTCGAGGTGACCGAGGTCGCATGGGTCCCTCTGACCGAACTGCCCTCTCGACTCGCCTACGCCGACGAACGCAAGCTCGCCGCCATCGCCACCCGTCTGATCGAGGACATGAGCAGCGGCAACTCGGGCGCACCCATCCCCGGCGGGAAGTGATCGTGCGGGCCCGGAAGGTCGCTGCCGCCGCATTGACCACGTTCGTTCTTGCGGTGGCACCGTCGGTCGGCTCCGCAGCACTGGTCCCCACGCAGCTTCCGAACGCCGCGGCCCAACCCGACTCCTCCGTCGGCGATGCGTCCGGCACCACCAGCGCCGTTCCGGACACTCCGATGACGCAGGACGGCAATCCCTTCCTGACGCTGAGCATCGAGACCGTCGCCCCCTCCACTGTCACCACCAGCAGCGACCCGTTCGTCACCGTTCGCGCCACGGTGACGAACACCGGGGACCGCCGCGTCGACGACGTCAGTGTCCGGATGCAGGCCGCTGCCGCCGTCGACACCACCGCGGGCCTGCGGACCTCCCTGACTCTCGACCAGGACCGATTCGAGCGGGTGGGCGATTTCGTCACGGTCGCCGACTCACTGGAGAAGGACGAGAGCCGCCAGTTCGACATGTCGATGCAGCTGCGCAGCACCACCGAACCTTCACTGGGAATCGAGGCGCCAGGCGTCTACCCGCTGCTGCTCAACGTCAACGGCACCCCCGAGTACGGCGGAACCGCACGACTCGACGACGCTCGCTTCCTGCTCCCGGTCGTCGGACTGCCCCGAAACCCGGGTGAGATGGACCCGACCGCACCGGGCGCGATGCCGCTGCCCCCGAACACCCGCAACCCCGTCGCGATGACGGTCCTGTGGCCGCTCGCCGACATCCCTCGCCTCGCTGCCGGAATTCCCGGATCCGTCGACGAGCGTGTGCGACTGATCGACGACGAGCTCGCCGGCGAACTCGCCACCGGCGGGCGACTCGACACCCTCCTCAAGGCCGTCGAGTTCGCGACGCAACCCGGCCTCGATCCCGACGGCAGACTGGCGTCGAGCCTGTGTATCGGCCTGGACCCCGACCTGCTCGTCACCGTCTCGAACATGACCCGCGGCTACCTCGTCGTCGACAACCCGGCCGATCCCGCCAGCACGACGCGTGAGGGCACCGGAAGCGCAGCCGCAGGTCAATGGCTGTCCCGACTCGAGACGGTCGCGTCGAGCACCTGCGTGACGGCGATGCCGTTCGCCCAGACGGATCTGGGGGCAGTGGCCGACATCGGCGATCCCACGTTGCTGAGCAGTGCGGTCAGCGCCCCGGCAGACATCGTCGACGGCATCCTCGGCATCACCTCGACGCGCGGTTTCACCTGGAGCACCACCGGTGGCGTGGACGCGGACACCGCCGATGCCCTGCGCACGGCAGGAACCGGCACCGTACTGGTCGCCGACAACAGCATCAGCCCGCCGACATCGGCCCCGACATCGCTGCTGGTCTCGTCCGAGACCCAACCGTCGGACACCCAGCAGACCGAGACGCTGGCCGCCACCCACTACGACGCCGCCGCCGCAGCGGCGCTGGCCGGCGTCGGAGACACCCCGTCCACCCCCGCCCTGACCCCCGCCGAGCAGCGCTTCGACCTCGCCACCGACTCTCGTACCGCACGCCTGCAGGACGCGCTCGGAGCCGTCAACTTCCATGCGCTCGTCGGCACCGATCGGCCCGGGCGCACCGTCACCGTCGCGCCCCCGCAGTACTGGACCGCGGGGGGCGACGAACCGTCGGCCATTCTGTCGACGGTGTCCTCGCTGCTGCGTTCGGGGTTGGCGACGCCGCGCCCGCTGGCCGAGCTGCTGGCCGAGCCCACGTCCGGACCTCCGGTGACCGGCATCGATGCAGCCACCGAACTCGATACCGGCACCATCGGCCTGGTGCAATCGCAGAGCGCCCGGGTCGACACTCTGATGCAATCACTCGTCGAGGACCCGCAGTCGGCGCTGACCCCGCGCCTGTACACCGCCCCGCTGCGCGAGGACATGCTCCGCGCGCTGTCGACGGCCGGGCGCGCCAGCGCCGCCAGTGACGAGACCGGCGTGATGGCGCGCGACCGACTCGCCGCCATTCGCATCGGGCTGGACACCATCTACGGGTCGGTGACCGTGCTGGCCCCCGGCGGTGTCTACACCCTCGCCTCGGAGCAGAGTCCGCTGCTCCTCGTCGCCCGCAACGACCTTCCGGTCCCGGTCAACGTGCTGCTCAGGGTCGATGCGCCGCCGGAGATGACGATCAGCGACGTCGGCGTCACCCAACTTCCGGCCCGTGGATCACGGACCATCACCGTGCCGGCCGAAGTGGACGACACGCGCAATCTGTCGGTCGACTTCTCCGTCACGACGCTCGACGGGTCCCGGCTCGGTGAGGTCTCGACGGTGTCCGTGCGATCGAACGCATACGGCCAGGCACTGGCGATAATTACCGCCTGCGCCGGTGCTCTCCTACTGTTACTTGCAGGTCGACGCCTCTGGCACCGATTCAGAGGTCAACCCGACCCGGCCGACGAAGGGTACGAGAGACCATGACAGGCAACGTCCCGTACGACGGCGACCTGCCGCGCTCACGCATGCCCGCATCGCAGGTGTTCCGACGCACGACGCCACCGCGGTCCGCCCCCTGGGAGCGGCAGTCGCGGCCGGAGCTGCGCTCGTACCCGGCACCGCCGTCGCTCGACGGTCAGCCGGCCGCCGACGACACCGTCACGCAGATGATCCCGCGATTCCGGGACGAGGACTACCCCTATCCTTCGTCGAGCACAGCACCGTCCGGGACGGTTCCGCCGACGAGAGTTCCGCCGGGCGGGTCCGACCCGGCACCGCAGCCCGAGCCGAGGCCGCAGAAGTCACTGCTGGCCGCGTCCGGTTCGATCGCGGTAGCGACCCTGGTCAGCCGAATCACCGGATTCGCCAAGCAGGTCGCCATGACGGCCACCCTCGGCGCGGCGCTGGCCAGTGCGTTCACCGTCTCGACCATCCTGCCGAACATGATCTCCGAGCTCGTCCTCGGCGCAGTGCTCGGAGCCATCGTCGTGCCGGTGTTGGTCCGAGCCGAGCAGGAGGACGCCGACGGCGGGCGGGCATTCGTGCGACGCCTCTTCACCATCGCGGTGGCGCTGCTCGGAACCGTGGCGCTCGCGGCGACGATCGCAGCCCCGCTGCTGGCGCGGCTGATGCTCGACGGCGATCCGAAGGTCAACGAGGACCTGACCATCGCGTTCACCTATCTGGTGCTGCCCGCGCTGATGTTCTACGGACTGTCCGGCCTGCTGACGGCCGTGCTCAACACCCGGCAGAACTTCAAGCCCGGTGCCTGGGCACCGGTGTTCAACAACCTGATCGTGCTCGCGGTGTTCGCCCTGTACCCCTTCGTCCCGGGCGAGATCACCGCGAACACCATCGAGATGAGCAACCCCAAAATCCTCGTTCTCGGCCTCGGTGTGACTGCGGGTGTGATCACCCAGGTTCTCGCTCTGATCCCGGCCCTGCGCCGCGAACGCATCGACCTGCGTCCGCTCTGGGGATTCGACGAGCGACTCAAGAAGTTCGGCGCGATGGCCGCCGCGATCGTGCTGTACGTCGTCATCAGCCAGATCGGACTGATCGTCGCCACCAGGATCGCGTCGGGCACCGACGATGCGAGCAACGTGATCTACTCGCAGGCCTGGATCGTGCTGCAGCTGCCCTACGGCATCCTCGGCGTGACGGTTCTGACGGCCATCATGCCCAGACTCAGCCGCAACGCCGCCAACGGTGACACCCCGTCCGTCGTCGACGATCTGTCGGTCGCGACCCGCCTGACGATGGTCGCGCTGGTGCCGATCGTGGTGTTCCTGACCTTCGCGGGTCCGTCGGTGGGCGAGGCGCTGTACGGCTTCGGCCGGTTCGCCGAGGTCGCACCCAGACTCGGCGAGGCCGTCAGCTGGTCGGCGTTCTCCCTCATCCCGTACGCCCTGGTGCTGATCCACCTGCGTGTCTTCTACGCCCGCGAGAAGGCCTGGACGCCGACGTGGATCATCCTCGGTATCACCGCCGTCAAGATCGGCCTGTCGTTGCTCGCCCCGATCGTCGCGTCCTCGCCGGAGCAGGTGGTGCTGCTCCTCGGCGCAGCGACCGGTCTGGGCTACACCGTCGGCGCGATCATCGGCGGATACCTGCTGCACAAGAGCCTGGGCAGTCTGCGGATGGCCAACGTCGGCAAGACGGTCTGGCTGGTACTCATCGCCTCACTGGCCGGCGGCGCGGCCATGCTCGCGATCGACCGGATCCTCGGGCTCGACGCCATGATGAACGGCTGGGTCGGCAACTTCGCCCGCGTGGCGATCGACGCCGTCATCATGCTCGGCATCACGTTCTCGATCCTCTGGTTCGGCAAGATTCCCGAAGTTCTGGCGGTCACCGTGGCCCTGAGCCGCCTCGTCCGCAGGTTCCGCGGCGGATCCGACACGCGGGACGCAGATCTGGCCGCTGCAGAAACCGGCGTTATTCCGGTTATTCGAAGCGAGCCCACATGGGACACTGCGCGGGATCGGCTCCCGTACCCTGGTCATCGGCACCCGGGGGCACAAGCTCATGAGGGTCGACCGTTCGTAGATCAACACGGGGCATATTCGCCTGAAGGAGTGACAGTGACCGACGACGAAGTTGCTGGGGGGCCGGCACAATCTCCAGCAAGCGAAGCCGACCGAACGAGCGGCGGCGTCGAGGTCGACACCCAGGACCGCACCGAGCCCGTGAAGGCCGAGGCTTCTTCCTCCAAGACTCCGAATCCCGCCGAGACGCCGGCGAAGACCGCGCCCGAATCGAAGACTGCAGCCGAGTCGAAGGCACCTGCTCCCGAGAAGGACGTCGAAAAGTCCGCCGACGAGCCAACGGCCGTCGAGCCCGCTGTCGACAAGCCTGCTGCCGCCAAGTCTGCTCCGAAGCCGGCCGACAAGACCGTCTCCATCTCCAAGGCTGCTCTCGCGGCGCGTCCGACCGACAAGACCATCTCGATCTCCAAGGCCGATCTGCCGGTCGAGACCGAAGACGAGAAGTCCACACAGGAGTCGAAGCCCGCGGCGGATGCGGATTCCGAGAAGACCGCAGCAGTACCGGCCACACCCGCTAACGACGACTCGTCTTCCACGGACAACGTCGATACTGCTGCGGCTGCGGCGAGCGCTCCCGGGCGCACGCTCCGCGGCCCGACGCTCATTCCCGGTGCCTCCGTTGCCGGTGGACGGTACCGACTGCTGGCACCGCACGGCGGCGCGCGCGGCCTCAAGTTCTGGCAGGCCCACGACGTCAAGCTCGATCGCGAGGTCGCGCTGACGTTCGTCGACGCCGACCAGCAATCCACCGCCTCGACCGACGACCGCACTCAGGGACCGCAGGCGATCCTCTCGCGCACGCTGCGTCTGGGTCGGATCAATTCGCCCGGCCTCGCACGCGTGCTCGACGTGGTGCGTGGCAGCTCCGGCGGCATCGTCGTCGCGGAGTGGACGCCCGGCCGGTCACTGCGCGAGATGGCCGACACCGTGCCTGCACCCACCGGCGCGGCACGCGCGATCAAGGTCCTGGCCGCAGCGGCCGAGGCCGCACACCGCAGCGGAGGTGCGCTGTCGATCGATCATCCCGATCGCGTGCGCATCAGCTCGAGCGGCAATGCCGTCCTCGCCTTCCCCGCAACACTGGCCGACGCCGACCCCAGTTCGGACGTCCGCGGACTCGGCGCGATGCTCTACGCCCTGATCACCGCCAGGTGGCCCCTGTCCGACACCACCGGCGGCGCCGTCGTATCCGGCGACGCAGCTCCGGCACGCAGCGTCGGCGGTATGCGTCCGGCCGACCGCGACGACAAGGGTGCCCCGCTCGAGCCGAGGCAGGTTCGTCCGGACGTTCCGTTCGAGATCTCCGCCGTCGCAGTGCGGGCGCTGGAACAGAACAGCGGAATCCGTACCGCTGCCACCGTGCAGCACGTCCTCGACCAAGCAGCCGTGGTCAACGACAAGACGGATCTGATGCCGGCTCTGCGATTGGGCCAACGTGCGCCGGGTGCCAGTGGTCATTCGCTCGCCGACCCCGAGGAGATCGCCGCCGAGAAGGCGAAGTCGATGCGCACCAACATCGCCATCGCCGTACTCGGCGCCTTGACGGTCGTCGTGCTCGCGTTCGCGGGCTTCTGGCTGTTCACCTCGATCGCAGGCGACAACACCGAAACTCCGCTCGACACCCAGGACTTCGGACTCACGACTCCGGCCGAGGCACCGCCCGCAGCCGATTCCGCGGCCCCCCCGGCTCCAGCCGGTGGCCCGGTAGCGATGGACGACGTCAGCGTCTTCTCACCCCAGGGTTCCGCCGACAACCCGAGCACCGCGTCCAACGTGATCGACAACGACCCCAGCACCGCGTGGACGACCGACTCGTACTTCCAGCAGTTCCCGGCTCTCAAGAACGGCGTCGGCCTGCTCGTGTCCATCCCGTCCTCGACGCTGCAGAACGCCTGGATCGAATCGACGTCTCCGGGAACCGTCGTCGAGATCCGGTCGGCCCCGAACGACTCACCCAGCCTGAGCGACACCACGCTGCTCGGTGAGGCCACGTTGCAGAACGGCCGAACCGACATCGCCCTCAGCGACGCGGAGCCGACCGGGAACGTCCTCGTCTGGATCACCAGTCTCGGCGAACAGGGTGGCCGCATCGCCACCTCGATCTCCGGGATCGGTTTCGACACCTAATTCGGGCATTCGGTAATCAATACCGGCTCGTTTCGTACTTCACGGTATTCATGGCCTAGGCTCCCCCCAATGCGTTAACACGGGGGGAGCCGTTTTCGTATGACCGAACGTTTCGATTCGGCGCCAGGGGAGCGCACGGATGCGGAGCTTCTGGCTGCTCATGCGGCCGGAGAGCCGAACGCCTTCGCCACGCTGATCTACCGACACCACGAACACCTGTGGCTGACGGCTCGGCGCACCAGCTACACGCCCGAGGACGCCTCCGATGCTCTGCAGGAGGCGTTGCTCTCCGCTCATCGCACGGCCGGGTCGTTCCGCGCCGACGCCGCGGTCCGAAGCTGGTTGCACAAGATAGTCGTCAACGCCTGCCTCGACCGCATCCGCAGGAACAAGGCACGACCGTCGGTTCCGTTGAGCGAGAACGAAAGTCACGAGCCCGTATCTCCCAGGGATCGAATTTCCGAGACGGAGACCAGCATTCTCGTTCGGCAGGCTCTGATGACGTTGCCACCCGACCAACGCGCAGCCGTCGTCATCGTGGACATGGAGGGCTACTCGGTGGCCGACGCTGCCGACCTGCTCGGCGTTCCCACCGGTACCGTGAAGAGTCGATGCGCCCGCGGTCGACTCAAGCTCTCGACGCAACTCGCGTACTTGAAAGATGCAGGGAACCGAATCTGACCCCCTCGCGTCTATACCGTGTGAGAGAGAAAGCAGACTCGGCGAAGGGAGGCAGGATCGTGCCGTCGAGCACCGACGCTCTACAAGCCCCGTTCTCGCCGGAGCTACTCGCCGATCTGCATGCCGATGCACTTCCCGAGGACGTCAGTAGGCGACTGTGGCCACTGGTTCGCCTCGACGAGGATTCGCTGCGGATCCTCGCCGGTCTCGACGCCGTCTCGGCTCGACTGCACGAGTTGGGCGAGGACCCCACCGGGACGTTGTCGATTCCGCCCGACGTCGCCCAACAGATCGATCGCACCCTGCACACGGTCGAGCAATCGACGTCCCCGGTGGACGTCGTCGTTCCGCTCCGTCCGCGCAGACGCCGTATGGTTCTCGGAACCGCCGCTGCCGCAGCACTTCTGACGGCCGGATCGGTTGCTGTCGCGGCGGCCGTGTTCACTCCGGACGAGCCCGAATCGATCGTTGCCGACCCCACTCAGGCTCCGGATTCGTCTCTGGTGCTCGATTCCGCCGACCTCGACTCCGGTTTCGCGTTCGGCATCATCGGCAAGCGGGATCCCGGAGCATTGGCCGATCCGGCCGACCTCGCTGCCTGTCTGCAGTCCAACGACGTGGATCCGGCCACCACCGTTCTCGGATCGAGTCGAGTGCGCGTCGACGGCCGAGACGGAACGCTGCTCATCCTCGCCGGAGAACAGCCCTCACAGTTCATCGCCCTTGCGGTGGGCAACGACTGCAGCACTGCGAACCCGGACGTGCTGACGCGTCGCGATATCGGCTGACAGATCTCTCACCGGGGAACAACTGCCTCTAGGGTGGTGTTGACCAGATGTACGTCGACCGGCGTGTGCGCTGAACACTCGCTTGTCGACTGCACGTATACGCCGCACATGATCGGAAGGTCTGCATTGAGTACCCCCAAGGTTCACGATCTCATCATCGTCGGCTCGGGACCGGCCGGTTACACCGCCGGCGTCTACGCCGCACGGGCGGAGCTGGAGCCGATCCTGTTCGAGGGAACACAGTTCGGCGGTGCGCTGATGACCACCACCGAGGTCGAGAATTTTCCCGGGTTCCGCGAGGGCATCATGGGCCCCGATCTGATGGAACAGATGCGCGAACAAGCGGCGCGATTCGGTGCCGACATCCGGACCGAGGACGTCGAGGAGCTCGATCTGACGGGCCCGATCAAGACGGTGTCCGCCGGCGGCGAGACCTACCGGGCTCGGGCGATCATCCTCGCCATGGGCGCAGCAGCTCGCTATCTGTCCATCCCGGGTGAGGAGAAGTTGCTCGGACGCGGCGTCAGCGCCTGCGCCACCTGTGACGGCTTCTTCTTCCGTGATCAGGACATCGCCGTCATCGGTGGTGGCGACTCGGCCATGGAGGAAGCAACCTTCCTCACTCGCTTCGCACGCAGCGTCACGATCGTGCACCGCCGCAGCGAGTTCCGCGCGTCGCGCATCATGCTCGAGCGCGCCAAGAACAACGACAAGATTCGATTCCTCACCGACACCAAGGTGCTCGAGGTCCTCGGTGACACCAGCGTCACCGGGCTTTCGCTCGAGCACGCCGAAACCGGCGAGAAGACCACTCTGGACGTGACCGGAATGTTCGTCGCGATCGGCCACGATCCGCGCAACGAGCTGGTCAAGGGCCAGGTCGAGCTCGACGACGCCGGCTACGTCAAGGTCGCGTCGCCCACGTCGGCCACGTCCGTCGAGGGCGTCTTCGCTGCCGGAGACCTCGTCGACCACGTGTACCAGCAGGCCATCACCGCTGCGGGTACGGGCTGCACCGCGTCGATCGACGCCGAGCGGTGGTTGGCCGAGCAGGGCGACATCACCAGCAACACGCTCGAACACGCCGACCAGCCGGTCGACGCCGTCAACGCCTGACAGGCACCGAACTTCCACATCGAGGAGATAGAAAATGTCCGACGACAAAAGCACTGTCACCATCACCGACGCGTCGTTCGCCGACGACGTCCTGACCAGTGAGAAGCCCGTCCTGGTCGACTTCTGGGCCACCTGGTGCGGCCCGTGCAAGATGGTCGCCCCGGTTCTCGAGGAGATCGCGGCCGAGCACAAGGACAAGCTCACCATCGCCAAGCTCGACATCGACGCCAACCCGCAGGCCGCTCGCGACTTCAAGGTCATGTCGATTCCGACGATGATCCTGTTCCAGGGTGGCAAGCCGGTCAAGCAAATTGTCGGCGCAAAGGGCAAGGCCGCGCTGCTCAAGGACCTCGAAGGCGTTATCTGACTCACCTGCACACAGTGTGGATTGCAGCGGAAGCCAGTCTTTCTGCGACAATCATCTGATGTGCCGATGCTTCGGCATCGGCACATCAGCCGCAAGGTGTGAGTGCCGTCGGAACGATCGAGAGGCTTTGTCGAGGATGCAGGAACTCAGTCACGGCGATTCCGGACCCGCCGTCGCCGAGGTCCGCGGCACTCTGTCGGCTCTCGGCTTTCTCCACGAAGCGGTAGTTCCCCCCGGTCCCATGGACGACGGCCACTGGACGGCTCCCGGTTCCGTCTTCGACGGTGCCCTCGGAGGTGCTGTCCGCGCGTTCCAACAGCACCGCGGTCTGTTGGTCGACGGCGTCGTAGGCCCGGCCACATATCGCGCACTCAAAGAAGCGTCGTACCGCCTCGGCGCTCGAACCCTCATCTACCAGCTGTCCGCTCCGCTGTACGGCGACGACGTCGCCTCGTTGCAGACGAGACTCCAGGACCTCGGTTTCTACAGCGAGCGCGTCGACGGCTTCTTCGGTCCCCGCACGCACGAGGGACTGTCCTCGTTCCAGCGCGAGATCGGCCTCTCCCCGGACGGCATCTGCGGACCGGCAACTCTGCGCTCTCTCGACCTTCTCGGCACGCGCGTCACCGGTGGATCCCCGCACGCCATGAGCGAGGAAGAACTCGTCCGTAAATCGGGACCGCAGTTGACCGGCAAGCGCATCGTCATCGATCCAGATCTCGGCGGAGCAGACACAGGACGCATTGTCGACGGAACGTTCGGCCGCGTCTCCGAGTCCGAGATCCTGTGGGATATGGCGAGCCGACTCGAGGGCCGCATGGCCGCGACCGGCATGGAGACCTTCCTGTCCCGTGCGCGCGGCACCAACCCCTCGGTAGCCGACCGCGCCGAGACCGCCAACGCCTGGGGTGCCGATCTGATGATCTCGCTGCGCTGCGCATCGAGCACCAGTCCCGTGGCCAACGGCGTCGCCAGCTTCCACTTCGGTAACTCGCACGGCTCCACCTCGATGATCGGTCAGGTACTGACCAGCTACGTGCAGCGTGAAATTGTCGCTCGCACACCACTTTTGGACTGTCGCAGCCATGGCCGCACGTGGGATCTGTTGCGTCTGACCAACATGCCGACCATCCAGATCGATCTCGGCTACCTCACCAACGAGTCCGACGTCGAGGTGCTCAGCGATCCGCGCTTCCGCGACATCATCGCCGAAGCAATTCTGATCGCCGTCAAGCGTCTGTACCTACTCGGTCAGGACGATCAGCCGACCGGAACGTTCACCTTCGCCGAGTTGCTCGCCGAGGAACTCGCTGCTTCCGATCGCCCCTGAACCACCGCGCGGGAACGCGTCGGTGGGTGAGGTGTCACCGCGCCCCGACCGTCGACTTCTGCTCGATGTCGACGACGGAGATGCTGGCTGCGATCAGTAGCTGCTCGAGTGCAGATTCGACGTCCTGCTTCCAGCCGTGATCGCGATCGAGCTCGAGCCGCAGTCTCGGAAATCTGTGGTGGGGAGCAATCACCTCGAACCCGACCTTCTTGAGGAAGTCCGCTTCGATCATGCACGTCGACGCCGAACACATCAGCTGTGCCGTGGCGTTCGGAACCACCGGCGCAGCATCGTCGGCGTTGCGTCGAATGCCGAACGCTTCCAGAGCACGGACTCCACGATTGACGAGATCGCCCACGACGGCCTGGATCAACGTGGCCGAATGCATGTCGGCGTCATCCGGCGAATCGATTCGCAACTGAGTCAGTAGAACTGCATCGTGGCTCACCGGCGACGTCGGGAACGTGCCGGCTCGTGGAACTGCTCGGGGTGGGCAGTAGAGCGCGCAGCCGATGGTCTTGCCGTCGACGGACAGCAACTGTCCGCAGGATCCCCATTCGAGCATGATCGTCGACAGCCATACTTCGTTCTCGAATTCGAGATCGACCGAGGAACTCTCCGACGCGGGATCGAGTACCCAGAAGCTGCACCGCCGCGAATGCGTCGGCAAGTGCTCGAACGAACCGAGCGTCACTCCGGTCACCATCGCCGACACCGCTTACCTCAGCCTTCGTGCACTCGTTCACCGCGAGAATTCTCGATCGGAGCCGATCTGCCCCTCGATCAGGATAGGCGATTGATTCGCTTGACCCGTCGGGTGGAGCCGATCATTCAAATGTGTTGTTTCACAGTACTTTTCGAGCAGATTTTGAGATTTCGGGACCACCTCCGACCGAGCTACGTCACAGTGACGTTTCGACCGGGTATGACTGGTCCTGAAAAATCGTGGCTACTTTTTCTTCTGTGCTTCCATCATCTCGACGATCCTCTGAAGGTCATCGACGGATCCGAATTCGACCACGATCTTGCCTTTTCGCTTGCCAAGGCTGACCGTGACCCGCGTATCGAACGAATCCGAGAGGCGATCGGCGACGTCTTGGAGGCCCGGCATCTGGATGGGCTTGCGCCGGGGCGCCGGTTCCGGGCTCTTCCCGTCCTCTCGGTTGGCGAGGGTGACGGCTTCTTCGGTCGCGCGGACGGAGAGACCTTCGGCGACAATTCGCGCCGCCAATGACTCCTGCGCATCCGACCCCGCGTCCAGAGATAACAGAGCGCGAGCGTGTCCGGCCGACAGAACCCCGGCCGCGACTCGTCGCTGCACGGGAATCGGCAGCTTCAACAGACGAATCATGTTGGTCACGACCGGACGCGACCGACCGATTTTCGCGGCCAGTTCCTCGTGCGTGACATCGAATTCTTCGAGTAGCTGTTGGTACGCGGCTGCCTCTTCGAGCGGATTGAGCTGGACGCGGTGGATGTTCTCGAGCAATGCATCGCGCAACATCGCGTCGTCCGCGGTCTCCCGAACGATCGCCGGAATCGACTCGAGGCCGGCTGCCTGGCTTGCACGCCACCGACGCTCGCCCATGACGAGCTGATATTTTGCATCTCCGGCCGCAGCGGAACCCGACACGAGACGGACAACGATGGGCTGCATGAGCCCGAATTCACGGATCGAGTGGACCAGTTCGGCCAACGATTCGTCGTCGAAGACGTGCCTCGGCTGCTTGGGATTGGCTTCGATTCGATCCGGTGCGATCTCTCGGTAGACGGCACCGACGGGGGAGAGGTCGTCTCCGTTCAGCACCGGCGGGGTCGGTGTGGGTGCCGTCGCGGTCTCCGTGAGTTCATCCGCCGGTGCAGTCCGTTTCGGCTTGGTGGACGTATCCGGCCGGTCCTTGGCGTTGCGATCCGCGCCGATGATCACGTCTGCCGCCGCGTTGCCGAGGCGTGGTCCGGCATCGGGTCCGGTGGGGATGAGTGAGGCCAGGCCGCGGCCCAGACCACCCTTACGTGTGGAACTCATCTGTTCACTTCTTCCGTGCTTCGTCGATGCCGGCCGATCGGGCAGCGAGCTCTCGTCCGGCGTCCAGGTAACTCATCGCTCCGCGTGAACCGGGGTCGTAATCCAGCACCGTCATGCCGTATCCGGGAGCCTCGGACACCTTGACGCTGCGAGGGATCACGGCGCGTAGGACGGCGTCGCCGAAGTGCTTGCGTACCTCTTCCGCGACCTGGTCTGCCAACTTGGTGCGCCCGTCGTACATCGTCAGGATCACGGTGGAGACGTGCAGTTCGGGATTCAGATGCGACTGCACCAGCTCGATATTGCGGAGGAGCTGACCCACACCTTCGAGCGCGTAGTACTCGCACTGAATGGGGATGAGTACCTCGGTCGCTGCGACGAGTGCATTGACCGTCAGCAGACCGAGCGACGGGGGGCAGTCGATGAGGATGAAGTCGGCGTCGATACCGGAGAGTTCCTCCACCGACAGGGCCGTCTTGAGGCGACCTTCGCGGGCCACCATCGACACCAACTCGATCTCGGCGCCGGCGAGGTCGATGGTCGCCGGGATGCAGAACAACCTGTCGCTGTGCGGACTCTTCTGCACTGCGTCCTTGGCGCTCACTTCACCGATGAGGACCTCGTAGCTCGACGGCACACCCGAGTGATGCTCGACGCCCAACGCCGTGCTGGCGTTGCCCTGAGGGTCCAGATCGACCACCAGAACGGTCAGTCCTTGGAGGGCTAGCGCGGCAGCAAGGTTCACGGCGGTCGTCGTCTTCCCGACGCCACCCTTCTGATTGGCGATCGTCAGCATGCGTCGCTTCGCCGGCTTCGGCAGCGACACCGATCCGGGATGCAGAACCTGGCTGGCTCGATGTGCCGCGGCGCCGATCGGGGTGTCGTTCGGAGAGATCGCGTTGGTGTACTCGAACCCGGAGCTGGCCGCCACCCCCGACTGTTTCCCCGAGTTGCTCGACGCGTTCTTCTTGGACGCTGTTTCACGTGAAACAGCGCGATCGGACCCACCCGACATATGTGCTCCTTAGTGCGGAACTGACTGTGTTCAATACGATCGATCGGATCGAGCGCGGGATGTGTGAGCCCACGATCGAAATCAGTGACGACTCAGTCTCCGCGGCTCACGCACCGCTCTGACGACGATGGTGGGAGTGGGCAACAGACCCACTCCGCACTCCACTACCTCCAGCTTGCCAGCACCCATCCGGGTGAGGGAAGTCCGGTCGCGTTCGATCTCTTCGCCGGCGCTCGATCCCTTCAGAGCCAGCATCCGCCCGTGCTCGTGCACCAGAGGGAGCGACCACTTGGCGAGCTTCTCCAATGGTGCCACCGCCCTGGACGTGACCACATCGGCACCGCCGGCTTCCTTCTTTACGCCGGGCTGTTCCGCGCGCCCGCGCACGACCAAGATGTTCAGATCATGTTCCTCGATGAACTCTGCGAGATAGACGGTTCGGCGGAGGAGGGGCTCGACGAGCGTCACCCGCAAGTCAGGCCGCGCGATCGCCAACGGGATACCGGGCAAGCCGGCACCGCTGCCGATATCGACGACGGTCTCGCCCTCGTCGATGAGCTCACCGATCGCCGCGCAGTTGAGGATGTGTCGCTCCCAGAGCCGTGGAACTTCACGCGGTCCGATGAGTCCTCGTTCGACGCCGGCCGTAGCCAACGAGTCGTGGTACCTCCGTGCCAACTCGAGCCGATCACCGAAGATCTGCTCCGCCACGGCCGTCAACTGATTGCTATCCGAGCCTTCTTGTTCCACGTGAAACATCTTCCCGTGCCCGGGCACGGAACGCCAAACGACATCGCTGTAACTCGATCGAATCGATGTCGAACCGCCGAGATCAGGTACCAACGCGACCGACAGGTGGCCGGCCGCGCGGGGGTCCTCGATGAGTGGATCCGTCGCGATTCTCAGCGCGGGCGGACCATCGGAATCGATCTCCCGTTTGTTTCGGTCCGACTATCTGCCGACTCCGCACGGTTCGACAGACCGCCCGTCCGCCGGCCCCGCCAGTTGGTCCCGCCGCGACTGGGGTGTCTCGATGCCCCGCGCTGTTTCACGTGAAACTGCTTTGCCATTGCCTCACTATCGTCAGTGCCGCGTGACGGCTCGATGACGTATTCAGCGTTGACTCTCAAGGATCTCGACAGCAGGCATCGGTGTCGGAAGAGCGGTTCGTACATGCTCGGACGACAGATAACCGACCTGCACAAACCAGGGACTCGGTCCAACAGGCGTAGTACCGACCGACCCTGTACCGCGAGCGGCTGACGCCATTCCAATCGAACACATTTATGCCTCCGTCCGGCTGGCGAGGTACGACTGATCGGCTCGTGGATGTTTCACGTGAAACTACGTACCTGTACGAGTCCTACGTTTCTGAAAGGTGTTGATCGACAACCGTCAGCCGGTGGAGATTTGAACGAGTCTCTGGCAACCACGAGGACAGTTCCGGGCACCTCGATGCCGTGACACACATAGTCGGAGGACACCCGCAGGCGTGCTTCCATTCTCGGACGCGTCCCCGATCGACCGGGAAATCTTTTCGGTGCATCCGAACTTCGGCCGTCGTCCGGGCTCACGGTGGTCTCGATTTCCCACGAGCTCAGCGGTCCCACACGTTCGTACTCTCGAAGTGTCGTCGTCCAGACATTCGTCATGCCGATTCCAGCCCTCGAATTGAGACTGCCAAGATTCTCGATCGGCAAAAGTCGCGGGAACGTCAGGTCGCCCGCCGCGTTGCCCGGATGAAGACGAACACATCCGGACTTTCGATAGCGCGATCCCTGAAGCTCGATCGCCGCGGATACATCCACCATCGAGATGACATCGATCGGGCGTCGCAAATTTTCCGTACACCGGCAATACCGACCGACGCAGCTTCCATCGACCGTCGGACGAAGAAGTCACGGAATCGTCGACTGCGTGAACCGTAGTGCGTCGCTCGGTAGCGGCGCCGAATCCGACAAGACCCACTGGAGTCAGATTCGATCCTTCCCTGAGTCGGACCACGTTCGACTCGATCGCACGTGCTCGTCGATAGGTCGAGGCATCCATGATCGCCCGCAATGTTTCACGTGAAACTGCACCGACTACAGACCGTGTCGATCCGGCACTCAGATCTCGGAACCTAGGGGGGCTCTGGAGATCGTTCTACCCCGACCCTATAGATAGAACGACAGTCCCCGAATACAGAACTCACACGGGCGTATCGGCAACAAATTCGCTCACTTCGGATGCCGCCTGTTTCACGTGAAACAAACGCGACCGAGGCGAGCAACAGGTAAGAAAGACACCATCGACTTTGCCGTCACAGTGACGAAAGCGCAGTGCATGACTGATCTCGAGAATCCGGCGAGAAAATCGATCGCACCCGCGCCGACGTCCGCCATGGTCGAGCAAATTACATCGATGACATTCGACCGAAGGATCTACCACATCCGGATACGACGATGGCCCCCACCGAAGTGGGGGCCATCGACTGGGGACGCTCTGTTACGCCTTGACGACGACTACTCGTCGAGCCGGCTCGACGCCGGTGCTTTCGCTCGCGACGCCGTCGATCTTGGCGACCGCGTCGTGCACGATCTTTCGCTCGAACGGAGTCATCGGGGTCAGCTCTTCGCGCTCACCGGATTCGAGTACACGACGCGCAGCTTCGGCACCGAGGTTGCCGAGTTCGGTGCGCCGATTCGCACGCCAGCCCGCGACGTCGAGCATCAGCTTGCTGCGCTCACCCGTCGACTGCTGGACCGCGAGGCGAGTCAGCTCCTGCAGTGCATCGAGAACCTCACCCTTGCGGCCCACGAGCTTGGCGAGATCGTCGCCACCGTCGATGCTGACGATGGCGCGGTCACCTTCCACATCCAGATCGATGTCGCCGTCGAAGTCCAGGACGTCGAGGAGTTGCTCGAGGTAATCGCCGGCGATCTCGCCTTCCTCGACGAGGTAGTCCTCGTCGTCCTCGTCGTCGTCATCCGACTCGTCGTCGGTCTTGTTCTCGACGACGCCCGAGTCCTCGGACTTCTCTACCACGGGAGTCTCGTCTGCCTCCACGTCGACTGAACTCACCTGATCGGCCTCGACCACCACGTTACTTGCTCCATCCCCGGATACCGCCCCAGCTGTCTGCACTTCGTCGTTCTGACCTTCTTCTACGTCCGCTGCCATGTTCGTCCTTCTCTCGACGCGTCGGTCAGCGCCGCTTGCGCTTGGTCGACTTGTTCCGGTTCGCCTGCGGTCTCGGTTTGGCCGGCGATGCGGCACCGGACGTCGAACCGGCGATACCCTCACCGGTCTCGGCCGTCGCCGAATCACTCGTCGGCGTCATCTTGGAGAGCTTGGGGCGAGCGCCGGGCTTCGGCTTGGTGGTCGACACAGGCTTCACACCGGGCTTCGGCGCATTCTCGGAACGCTTCTCCACTGCGGCAGCGGCCTTGGCAGCTTCTTCCTTGTCGATCTTTCCGAACACCAGGTGCTGCTGCGCGTAGGTCCAAGTGTTGTTGCTGACCCAGTACAGCAGGATGGCGATGGGAAGCAGGGCACCGAACACCAGCACACCGAGCGGGAACACGTACAGGGCGAGCTTGTTCATGATGGCGGACTGCGGGTTCGCTGCCGCAGCGGCGCTCTGACGGGCCACGGACGCGCGCGAGTTCATGTGCGTCATGATCGCCGCGATGATCATCAGAGGAACGGACACCGCGACAATGACCCAGGTGGACGGAATGGTCGCGCCCGGTCCCACGGCGAATGCGTTGAGCTGGTCCTGCGGCATCGTGATCCACGCCGAGATCGGCGCACCGAACAGACGAGCGTCCAAGAAGGACTGCACGTCCGACACGTTGAACGCGTAGTTGGACAGCTCGCGGTTCTCCTCGGGAGTCAATCCGAGCTGGCCGATGCCGGTACCGGTGCGGTTGAACGAGCGCAGCACGTGGAACAGACCGATGAACACCGGCGCCTGCGCCAGCACCGGCAGGCAGCCCATCAGCGGATTGAAGCCGTGCTCCTTCTGGAGCTTCTGCATCTCGACGGCCATCTTCTGCTTGTCTTTGCCGTACTTCTTCTGCAGAGCCTTGATCTGCGGCTGTAGCTCCTGCATCTGCCGAGTGGTGCGGACCTGCTTGACGAAGGGCTTGTACAGAATCAGGCGGAGGGTGAAGACCAGGAAGACGACGGACAGTGCCCAGGCGAACCCATTGCTGGGATCCTGGAACACAAAGCCGAACACCTTGTGCCACACCCAGAGAATCCAGGCAACCGGGTAGTAAATGAAGTCGAGCACGGCTCTATGTACTCCTCTGTTCTTCCACTCGCGCGAGATCGTGGTGTTCTTCGGTTTCGGTCAGCTCGGTGACGGTCGCGCGCCACCTACCGGGTTCGGGCACCGGGTCCCACCCTCCAGAGTGCCAGGGAGCACATTTGAGGAGGCGGACGACTGCCAGCAACGAGCCCTTCGTCATCCCGTGCACCTGGAGCGCCTCGATGGCGTACTCACTACAGGTGGGGGAGAAGCGACAGGTGGGAGGCCTCATCGGGGACACGTACATCCGGTACAACCCGATGAAGTAGACGAGTGTTCGAGCAGGAATGGAACGAAGGTTGCCCATGAATGTCATGACGGCGGACCCTTCGGAGCTTCGAGAAGACCGAGCTTCTTCAATCCTGAACGCAGTTGAATCAGTAGATCTGTCGAGGACGCGCTCGCGGCTCCGGGCAATGCGCGGATCACCACGTCGGTGGTCTCGGGGAGTTCACCGATGACGTCGGTACAGATATGCCGAAGCCGGCGCGCAACTCGATGACGAGTTACGGCCGGCCCGACTGCCTTGCTGACGATCAATCCGAATCGTGGACCACGAACAGTCGATGCGATGTCCTGTTCGTCACGCACGACGGCGTGAACCACAAGATCCGATCTACCCATTCGGCGTCCTCGACGCACCGCTACGGAGAAATCACGTGCTCGGTGTAGTCGATTCGGCTCAGGAAGCATCCCGAGCTCCAAGCTTCGGACGAACAGATATCAGGCTGTGAGTTCTTTACGGCCCTTGCCGCGACGTGCGGAAACGATTGCACGACCCGCACGGGTACGCATACGAAGACGGAAGCCATGAACGCGCGCGCGGCGGCGATTGTTCGGCTGGAACGTCCGCTTGCCCTTGGCCACGGTCAACACTCCTCGAGATTGAAAAGACGCCGTTCGTCGGCGCCTGCTGGAAAGGTACTCAGCGAGTCCGGATGGACTTGCTTGCCTCCCGAGCGAGAAATCCGAGTGAAGACAGACTGTAAGCAGCCAGCAAGCATCGGCCACCTCGCTATTGGGTGACTGTTCGAGAGTACTGATCGAGTCACCGCCGGTCAAACTCGCTCTCGAGCGGACAGTGTCGTCGTTCATGCACAGGCAGCGTCGGTTTCCGGCCGCAGACGGTGTGATGTACGTCGAAATCGCCACCGGACGGCCGCTCGCTCCGACGCACGTCGTCCGATCGCACTACAGACAGTCGACATCGGTGCAGGTCAGACTGGCGTAATTGCCATAGCACGGGCCGGAACGCGTTCTGGGGTCACATCGGTGTCGTTTATCCACACCTGTGGATAATTGTGTGGAAACACAGTTCAGGTGGCATATTCGTACCTTGCGGGGTCCATCCACGGACCCTGGTCTCGGCCGCAGCGACGCACGAACGACGACGCTATCCGACGACGTTGCCGCGCGGGTACGAATCGGCGCGCGGATTCCTGCGTCGAACACCGCCCGAGACCAATGCTCGACGACGGAGGGCCCAACGTGAACGACGATCCGGATGCGCTCGCGCGCATCTGGCCCGAGGTGGTCGCGGAGCTCACATCCGACCGACACAGTGGGTCTCCGCTGACCAAAGGCCAGAAGGCCTGGCTCGCTCTGGTCAAACCGCTGACCTTGACGCAGGGGTTCGCGCTGCTCGCAGTGCCGTCGACTTTCGCGCAGGAAGCGATCGAACGAGATCTTCGCGAACCCATCCTCGGCGCCCTCGGCCGTCATCTGGGACAGGGTGTCGAGGGACTCGGCGTGCGTATCTCCGCTCCCGAGGACGAGAAGATCGACTCCGAGCGATCGACGTATCCCGATGCCGCCAGCTCTCCGACGTACCGGCGCCGCGTCCTGACCAGCAGAGACGACGAGCCGTCGGACTCCGAGACGGCCGACTACGAAGAGGTCGACGACGAACGCGAGGCTCTCGCCAGCGTCCAGAACTCGTGGCCGACGTACTTCACGAAGCCTCCCGACTCGACGCCTCCGTCCTCGGGTGCCAACAGCCTCAACTCCAAGTACACCTTCGACACCTTCGTCATCGGTGCCTCCAATCGGTTCGCCCACGCAGCTGCGGTAGCGATCGCCGAAGCACCTGCTCGCGCGTACAACCCGCTGTTCGTGTGGGGGGCGTCGGGTCTGGGCAAGACTCACCTCCTGCACGCGGCCGGGCACTACGCGCAGCGCCTGTTCCCAGGCATGCGCGTCAAGTACGTCTCCACCGAGGAATTCACCAACGACTTCATCAACAGTCTTCGTGACGACCGCAAAGTGGCGTTCAAGCGCCGCTACCGGGAGACCGACGTGCTGCTGGTCGACGACATCCAGTTCATCGAGGGCAAGGAAGGCATCCAGGAGGAGTTCTTCCACACCTTCAACACCTTGCACAACGCGAACAAACAGATCGTCGTTTCCTCCGACCGCCCACCCAAGCAGTTGGCCACCCTCGAGGAGCGGCTTCGTACCCGCTTCGAGTGGGGCCTGATCACCGATGTGCAGCCACCCGAGCTCGAGACGCGGATCGCCATTCTGAGCAAGAAGGCTCGGATGGACCGGCTCGATGTGCCACACGACGTGCTCGAGCTCATCGCCAGCCGAATCGAACGCAACATTCGTGAGCTCGAAGGCGCCCTCATTCGAGTGACGGCGTTCGCATCGCTGAACGGACAAGCACTCGACCTCACTCTCGCCGAGGTGGTTCTCCGCGATCTCATCCCCGACTCGTCGAGTCTCGAGATCAATGCGGCGACGATCATGGCTGTGACAGCCGAGTACTTCAACACCTCCATCGAGGACCTGTGCGGGCCGGGCAAGGCCCGAGCACTGGCCATGGCCAGGCAGATCGCGATGTATCTCTGTCGCGAGCTCACCGATCTGTCGTTGCCCAAGATCGGGCAGACGTTCGGTCGGGATCACACGACGGTGATGTACGCGGACAAGAAGATCCGCAAGGAGATGACCGAGCGTCGCAAGGTGTACGACCAGGTTCAGGAGCTCACTGCGCGGATCAAGCAGCGCTCCAAGCGGTAGCCACCGAAGACGGACGGACTCCGAGAAGACGGCACCGAATCCCATCGAGGGTTCGGTGCCGTTGCTGTTTCCGGTCGTTCGTCGGACCGATTCTCGACGCGGATTCGGCGAGTTTTCGAGCCGTCGACCATTGATTCACACCTGTGGATAACCATGTGGACAACATCGAAGTTCTGGGGATGGAATGTGGGCGCCTGTGCACCGATGTGATTCGTCCACAGGCAGCCGCGCGTCAACCGCGTATTGGTCCCGAGTTCATCCCCACGACACCACGCTCGGCCACCAGCGGATCGAACGGTCCGTGCACAGATTCCACAGGACCTATTAATACTTCTGTTTTCTCCTTGAAAGAACTTCTTTGAAAACAGGTGTTGGGGAACGATCCGTTCACAGGCCCTCCGAGAACCCCCGAATCCCACGTTCGACGTGAACCTCGCGCTTTCGTCTTCGCTTCGGAGGGCATACGGTGTGCTTGCGCTGGATGTGCCACACTCGTCGTTGCAGCGGTTCGAGCCGCAACCATCGTGGTTGCACCGCTCCGGCCGTAACGCCGAACACCACCGAACGAGAGGAAATGCCGAGCGATGGAGCTTGGAAGTTTGAAGTTTCGCGTTGCTCGTGAAGATTTTTCCGATTCCGTCGCGTGGGTAGCCCGCAGCCTGCCGTCTCGGCCGCCCGTTCCCGTTCTCGGCGGAGTTCTTCTCGCTGCCGACGAGCAGGGTCTGACGGTTTCCGGATTCGACTACGAGGTCTCCGCTCAGGTCAAGGTGTCGGCCGAGGTTGCCACTGCAGGTCGAGTTCTGGTGTCGGGCAAGCTACTTGCCGATATCACGAAGTCGTTGCCGAACAAGCCGGTCGACGTCACGGTCGACGGAACCCGCGTTCTGGTCAACTGCGGAAGCGCCAAGTTCTCACTGCCCACGATGCCGGTGGAGGACTACCCGCAGCTCCCCGAGTTGCCCAGCAACACCGGCTCGCTGGCCGGTGATGTCTTCTCCGAGGCAATCGCCCAGGTCGCCATTGCGGCGGGCAAGGACGACACGCTTCCGATGCTCACCGGTATCCGCGTGGAGATCGACGGCACCAACGTCGTTCTCGCGGCCACCGACCGTTTCCGGTTGGCGGTTCGTGAAGTGGAGTGGGCTCCCGCCGGTGCCGACACCACCACCGCGGTGCTGATTCCCGCCAAGACTTTGTCGGAGTCGGCGAAGACTCTGGGCGGCAACTCCGGCTCACCGGTGGAACTGGCCCTCGGTTCCGGCTCGTCCATCGGTAGCGACGGTTTGCTGGGCATCGTCAGCGACGGGCGCCGCACCACGACCAGGTTGCTCGACGCAGAGTTCCCGAAGTTCCGTCAGTTGCTGCCCGCCGAACACACTGCGGTGGCGACCCTCGACATCGCATCGCTGGTCGAGGCCATCAAGCGTGTCGCTCTCGTCGCCGAGCGTGGTGCGCAGGTGCGCCTGGAATTCAATTCGGACGGTGTGTTGCTGTCCGCAGGTGGCGACGACGCCGGCCGCGCCGAGGAAGCTTTGCCTGCCGACTTCCAGGGCGAGGCACTGACCATCGCCTTCAACCCGGGATACCTCATCGACGGGTTGTCCTCGCTGCACAGCGAGAAGGTCACCTTCGGATTCACGACGCCGAGCCGGCCTGCAGTGCTGCGGCCGACCTCCGACGAGGAACTCGTGCCCGACGACGCAGGCAAGTTCGCGGCGCCGAAGTCCGAATACACGTATCTGCTGATGCCCGTCAGGCTGCCGGGCTGATCCTGCCTCGTTACTGTTGAATCCGCGGGAATTTTCGCACCTGACACAGACAAGGACGCGTCATCATGCAGCTCGGCTTGGTCGGTCTCGGAAAAATGGGTTTCAACATGCGCGAGAGATTGCGCGAGCACGGTCACGAGGTGATCGGCTACGACCCCCGACCCGAGGTGACCGATACCCCGTCACTGGCCGGGCTGGCGCAATCGTTGACGGCGCCCCGGGTGGTGTGGGTGATGGTCCCGTCCGGTCAGATCACCCGCGACACCGTCAACGGCCTTGCGGATGTGCTCGAGCCCGGCGATCTGGTGATCGACGGCGGCAATTCACGCTTCACCGATGACAAGCCCAACGCAGAGTTGTTGGACGCCAAGGGAATCGGTTACATCGACGCCGGAGTATCCGGCGGCGTCTGGGGTCTGAAGAACGGCTACGGCCTGATGGTCGGCGGCCAGGACGAGCATGTCGCCAGAGCGATGCCGATCTTCGACGCGTTGCGTCCCGAGGGCGAGCGCGCGGACGGTTTCGTGCATGCCGGCCCGGTCGGTGCCGGTCACTACTCGAAAATGGTGCACAACGGTATCGAATACGGGTTGATGCAGGCCTATGCCGAGGGGTACGAGATCCTCGAAGCCGAAGAGCTCGTGCAGGATGTGCAGGGCGTGCTGCGGGCCTGGAGCAAGGGCACGGTCGTGCGGTCGTGGCTGCTCGATCTGCTGGTCGAAGCTCTCGGTCATGATCCGGAGTTCAGTGAGATCTCCGGGTACACGGAGGACTCCGGTGAGGGTCGCTGGACCGTCGAGGAAGCCATCCGTCATGCCGTCCCTGCGCCGGTGATCTCAGCGGCACTGTTCGCCAGATTTGCTTCGCGGCAAGAGGATTCGCCTGCCATGAAGGCTGTCTCTGCCCTGCGGAACCAGTTCGGCGGGCATGCGGTCAAGAAGGCCGACGCCGACGAGACCCTGCGCGCCCCGGCGCCGAAGAACACCGAGTAAGTGTTCGTCCGGTCTCTGCAGCTACACGACTTCCGATCCTGGGACGACCTGACGGTCGACCTCGGACCGGGCTCGACCGTGTTCGTAGGGCCCAACGGACACGGAAAGACAAATCTGCTCGAGTCACTCAACTATCTGTCGACGTTGTCCTCCCATCGTGTGTCCTCGGATGCCCCCATGATCCGGGCAGGTGCCGCCAAAGCATTCGTGGGTAGTGCCGTGGTCAATCACGGTCGCGAATTGATCATCGACGTCGAGCTGCTCGAAGGCCGGGCCAACAAGGCTCGGATGAACAGGTCGCCGCTGCGTCGCCCACGGGAGATCCTGGGCGTGTTGCAGAGTGTGTTGTTCGCTCCAGAGGATCTCTCGCTCGTCCGCGGTGATCCCGGTGAGCGCCGACGCTACCTCGACGAGCTGCTCACCACTCGAATTCCTCGAATGGCCACTGTCCGTGCCGATTACGACAAGGTTCTGCGGCAACGATCGGCTCTGCTCAAGACCGCGAGTGGATCGTTGCGCCGCGGTTCGTCGTCGGGTGACGGCGCCAGCGCTCTTGCCACCCTCGACGTCTGGGACGGGCATCTCGCGGCGCACGGTGCTCGATTGCTGGCTGCCAGAATATCTTTGGTGCACGAGCTGATGCCTTTCGTACAGCAGGCCTACAGTTCGATCGCGCCGGAATCGCGGTTGGCCGCAGTTGCCTATCGCTGCAGTCTGGCCGATGCGCTCCCACCGGAATTCTCCGATGCCGATCGCGCACCCGAACCCGATGACACCGAGGTGCTGGAAGCAGCGTTCCTGCATCAACTTTCGGTGATGAGACAGCGCGAGATCGAACGCGGGGTGTGTCTGGTGGGACCGCACCGCGACGACTTGGAATTGATGCTCGGTGATCAACCGACGAAAGGCTTTGCCAGCCATGGTGAGTCGTGGTCGTACGCACTGTCTTTGCGGCTCGGGTCATTTGCGTTGCTGCGGGAAGACGGTACCGACCCGGTTCTGATGCTCGACGACGTGTTCGCCGAGCTCGACCGCAAGAGGCGCGCGGCGTTGGCGACGGTGGCCGCCGGCGCAGAGCAGGTGCTCATCACCGCGGCGGTACCGGAGGACGTACCTCCCGAACTCGATGCTCGGCGGTACGGGGTCGAAGCGACGCAGAATTCGGATTCCGGTGCAGCAGGACGTATCTCGCGTATCTCGGACCTGTCGGCCGATACCGGCACCGCAGCTTCGGAAGGTGAGGTTCGATGACCGACGACGATGCAGCGCCCACGGACAACGGTGAGGTACCGGAACTGAAAGGTGTCGATCTGGCGCGTCGAGCACTGGAGGACGCCCGAGCCGCAGCCAAGGCCAGTGGCAAATCGGTGGGGCAGGGACGGTCGTCTCCTACCGGCGGGGTTCGAGCACTGCGGGGGCGTCGTCGACGTGGTTGGTCGGGAGCCGGGCCGGACGACCGTGATCCGCAGGCGTTCGGGGCGTTGGCGAACTCGATCGCGTCCAAGCGTGGGTGGTCGGCCAAGGTGTCCGAGGGCGCGGTGTTGGGCCGGTGGCCCAGCGTGGTCGGCGAGGACATCTCGGCTCATGCGGAGCCGACCGGTCTCAAGGACGGTGTGTTGAGCATTTCGGCGGAGTCCACGGCGTGGGCGACGCAGTTGAGGCTGATGCAGTCGCAGATTCTGGCCAAGATCGCGGCCGCCGTGGGTCACGGCGTTGTGACGTCTCTGCGCATCACCGGTCCGACGACGCAGAGCTGGAGAAAAGGTGAGCGCCACGTGCGTGGGCGGGGCCCGCGCGACACTTACGGATAGTGAGACGTCCCAACGTAGGCTTCTCGAAGCGCCTGGTCCAGGTGATCCTCAACAGATGTTGGGGCCAGTGTTGCTGTGACATGGTCGATGTGCGTAGCGTGATTCGCGACACTCAGCGGTCGGGGGATCGATGAAGATGTTCTACGCGGCCATCGGACGAGGAGAAGTTGTGTCTGCACCAACGAAGAAGGCATCGACGGCGGCCGTCGATGTCGACGGGACCCCCGAAGACCGATTCGTTCTCCATGCCCGGAATGTCGAGTTCGACTGGAATTCCCTGCCGTTGCACTACATGGACGGCAATCCGCTCGCGACGCACCTGATCAATGTGATGCACCTGCTCCTGCCCGAGGGTGAGGAATGGTTCGTGCGCACCTTCAAGGAAGCGTTGCCGCTGATCCACGACGATCAGCTGCGCGACGACGTGATCGGGTTCATCGGTCAGGAAGCCATGCACGCGCAGGCGCACACCGATATCCACGATCAGCTTCGGGCACACGGCATCGATGTCGACCCGTACGTCGATCAGATGAAGTTCCTGTTCGGCCGCGCTTTGGGCAACAGGTCCGGTCACGGTCAGAACAGTCTGGTCGAACGTCTCGCCCTCATCGCTGCCGCAGAACACCTGACCGCCTTCCTGGGCGATTGGGTGCTCAATGCCTCGGAGTTGGACGAGGCCGACGTCGATCCGATCATGCTGGATCTGCTGCGGTGGCACGGAGCCGAGGAGGTCGAGCATCGGTCGGTGGCCTACGAGGTGATGCGGTACTTCGACGTCCGCCCGGCCCGCCGTATTCGTACCTACGTCGTCATCGCGCCCACGTTGGTGTGGTTCTGGACCCGCGGTGTTCGCTTTCTGATGAGCCAGGATCCGACGCTGGCGCACCTGCCACCCAAGCAGCGCACACCGTCGTTCCGAGAATTCCGTCGAGTTGCCCAGGCCGGCCTGTTCCCGACCCCGATGTCGATGGTGAAGGCGTCGTTGCGTTACTTCAAGCGCACCTACCACCCTTCCCAGGAAGGTTCGACGGCGCAGGCAGTGCAGTATCTGGCCACCTCACCGGCAGCTCGGTCCGCCGATCGATGACCAAACGCACGTTGCGGAGCAAGCTCGGCGCAATGGCACAGATGGTGGACTCGTTCCGGGCTGGACGCACCATTCCGAAGAATCTGTACGGCCGTGACGAGCCCGATCAGACCGTGTCTCTGGTGACCGATGCGCTCGACAAATGGTTCGCTCTGCTCGACGGTGACGACTACGACGCGTCGTTCGCTGCGCCGCCCGTGGCTCGGACCCGGTTGCTGACGTTGGTCTCGCGCGAGGTGCTGTGCGTCGACGAGCAGGTGGTCCAACTGACCTTCTCGGCCGCCGACGGTGAGGTGCTGCCCGCGTGGGCACCGGGAATGCATCTGGACTTCTATCTCCAGTCCGGACGTCGTCGGCAGTACTCGTTGTGTGGGCAGCCGGATGCCGACTCGTACTCCATCGCGGTGCGCTTGGTGCCCGACGGCGGCGGTGGGTCGCGTGAGATGCACGATCTGAAGGTCGGCACCGAGGTCGCAATTCGCGGGCCGCGCAACGGTTTTCCGTTCGTACAGTCCGAGCACGCGGTGTTCGTGGCCGGCGGAATCGGCATCACAGCCATCATCTCGATGGTGCGTCGCGCTCGAGAGACGGGGATGGATTGGCACCTCGTCTACTGCGGCCGCTCACGTGAATCGATGCCGTTCCTCGACGAGATCGCCGGCTGGGACGCCGACCGCGTGACGGTGCGGACCGACGATGTGGACGGCATGCCGTCGAGCATGGATCTGCTCGGTGCCGCGGCACCCGGCGGTTCGGTCTACGTGTGCGGACCTCCGCCGATGATCGATCTGGTTCGGGCGTCGTTCGACTCGTTGCCGGCGACGCATCTGCACTTCGAGCGTTTCTCACCGCCGCCGGTGAAGAACGGCGCGGAGTTCGAGGTGCAGCTCGTCGATTCCGGACAGATCATCGCAGTGGCTCCGGACGAGACTGCGTTGCATGCCATTCGGCGTCTGAGGCCCGATGTGGCGTACTCCTGCCAGCAGGGGTTCTGCGGCACGTGTCGCGTTCGAGTACTCAGCGGAACACCGCAGCATCGGGAGAACCGGCTCACCGCCGAGGAGCAGGAACACGAGATGTTGATCTGCGTGTCCCGTTCCGAGGGTGAACGGATCGTGCTCGATCTCTAGCCGAGCCGCCGCATTTACCCTTCATCTTTGTCGCCCGGCACCCTGAAAATGCGCCTGTGAAGCAATCAGAGGCCTTTTAGGGGTGTCATCGTGCCCATGCTGTCGCAGGCAACCAGTACTATGGACCGGTACGACATCAAGCCCGGAACAACGCATGGACCCGGGCGCGGCCGGAATCGACTGCGCTCGCCCCTGCGGTAGCACCCTGTCGGGGTGTGAGCGGGGTAGTGGACGCGTAGAAGGAGAACCAGCTAACCGTGGCTGCCCAGAAGTCAGGTAACAACGAGAACAGCAAGGATTACGGCGCTTCGTCCATCACGGTCCTCGAGGGCCTGGAGGCGGTTCGTAAAAGGCCCGGTATGTACATCGGTTCCACCGGTGAACGAGGCCTGCATCACCTGATCTGGGAGGTCGTCGACAACTCCGTCGACGAGGCCATGGCCGGTTATGCCTCCACCGTCGGCGTCACCATTCACGTGGACGGCAGCGTCGAGGTCACCGACGACGGTCGAGGAATTCCCGTCGCCATGCACTCGTCCGGCGTCCCCACCGTCGAGGTCGTCATGACCCAGCTGCATGCCGGCGGCAAGTTCGACTCCGATTCCTACGCGGTGTCCGGCGGACTGCACGGTGTCGGTATCTCCGTGGTGAATGCCCTCTCGACCAAGGTCGAACTGCAGATCGCGCGTGACGGTCACCGCTACACCCAGACCTACGACTACGCCAAGCCCGGACCGCTCGAAACCGTCGGGAACACCGACGAGACCGGCACCACCGTCCGCTTCTGGGCCGACGGCAAGATCTTCGAGACTCTCGACTACAGCTTCGAGACCGTGCACCGCCGCCTGCAGGAGATGGCGTTCCTGAACAAGGGACTGACCATCAACTTCACCGACGAGCGAGTGGCAGCGACCGACGCCACCGAGGAGGAATTGGGCGAGACCGCCGAGGCCCCCAAGACCGCCGAGGAAGAGCAGGCCGATGCGGCCAACGCGAAGCCGGCCAAGGTCCGCAAGCGGACGTACCACTACCCCGACGGCTTGGTCGACTTCGTCAAGCACATCAACCGCACCAAGACCGCGATCCACAACTCGGTCGTGGGCTTCACAGGCAAGGGTGAAGGCCACGAGGTCGAGATCGCGATGCAGTGGAACGCCGGTTACTCCGAGTCGGTGCACACCTTCGCCAACACCATCAACACGCACGAGGGTGGTACCCACGAAGAGGGCTTCCGCACCGCGTTGACCTCGACGGTGAACAAGTACGCCCTCGAGAAGAAGCTGGTCAAGGAAAAAGACATCAAGCTGACCGGCGACGACATCCGTGAGGGCCTCGCCGCGGTCATTTCGGTCCGAGTCGGTGAGCCGCAGTTCGAGGGGCAGACCAAGACCAAGCTCGGCAACACCGAGATCCGATCGTTCGTCCTCAAGGCCTGCAACGAGCACCTCTCGCACTGGTTCGAGTCCAACCCGGCCGACGCCAAGACGATCATCAACAAGGCGGTCTCCTCCGCGCAGGCCCGGATGGCTGCGCGAAAGGCCCGAGAGATGGTGCGCCGCAAGAGCGCAACCGATATCGGTGGCCTACCCGGCAAGCTCGCTGACTGCCGATCCAACGACCCGAGCAAGTCCGAGATCTACATCGTGGAGGGCGACTCCGCAGGCGGCTCGGCCAAATCCGGACGCGACTCGATGTTCCAGGCGATCCTGCCGCTGCGCGGAAAGATCATCAACGTCGAGAAGGCTCGCATCGACCGCGTCCTGAAGAACAACGAGGTCCAGGCGATCATCACCGCCTTCGGAACCGGCATCCACGACGAGTTCGACATCACCAAGCTGCGCTATCACAAGATCGTGCTGATGGCCGACGCCGACGTCGACGGTCAGCACATCTCGACGCTGCTGATGACTCTGTTGTTCCGGTTCATGCGTCCGTTGATCGAGAACGGCCACGTCTACCTCGCCATGCCGCCGCTGTACAAGCTCAAGTGGAGCCGCGGTGAACCCGACTTCGCCTACTCCGATCGTGAACGCGACGGACTGCTCGAGGCCGGCATCGCCAACAAGCGCAAAATCAACGTCGAGGACGGCGTCCAGCGCTACAAGGGCCTCGGCGAGATGAACGCCAAGGAGCTGTGGGAAACCACGATGGACCCGGCTGTGCGAGTGCTGCGTCTGGTCACCCTCGACGACGCGGCCGCGGCAGACGAATTGTTCAGCGTCCTGATGGGCGAGGACGTCTCCGCACGCCGAAGCTTCATTGCCCGCAACGCGAAAGATGTTCGCTTTCTTGACGTTTAGTCACTTCCCTTCACGCACCGATGAGGTTTCTCGGTGCGTGGAGGTGACCGTTTCTCGAGGAGATTTGCATGTCTGACATCACCGAACCGCCGGTAGGACCCCCGCCGGGTTCGACCACCAACGCCGAGGGCGGAGACCGGATCGATCCGGTCGACATCCAGCAGGAAATGCAGCGCAGTTACATCGATTACGCCATGAGCGTCATCGTCGGTCGTGCCCTGCCCGAGGTGCGTGACGGCCTCAAGCCGGTGCACCGTCGCGTCCTGTACGCGATGTACGACTCGGGCTTCCGCCCCGACCGCAGCTACGTCAAATCCGCACGCCCCGTTGCCGAAACGATGGGTAACTACCATCCCCACGGCGACACCTCGATCTACGACGCACTGGTGCGTCTGGCTCAGCCGTGGTCGATGCGGTACCCACTGGTCGACGGCCAGGGCAACTTCGGCTCACGCGGCAACGACGGTGCCGCAGCCATGCGATACACCGAAGCCCGGTTGACCCCGCTCGCGATGGAGATGCTGCGCGACATCGACGAGGAAACCGTCGACTTCATCCCCAACTACGACGGCAAAACCCAAGAGCCGACGGTACTTCCGTCGCGGGTGCCGAACCTGTTGATGAACGGCTCCAACGGCATTGCCGTCGGTATGGCCACCAACATCCCGCCGCACAATCTGCGTGAACTGGGCGATGCGGTGTTCTGGGCCCTGGACAACTTCGAGGCGGACGAGGAAGCAACCCTCGCCGCGTGCATGGAACGCGTCAAAGGCCCTGACTTCCCCACCCACGGACTCATCGTCGGCGGCCAGGGCATCCAGGACGCGTACTCGACCGGTCGCGGCTCCATCCGGATGCGCGGCGTCGTCGAGATCGAAGAAGACTCCAACGGTCGCACCACGATCGTCATCACCGAGCTGCCCTACCAGGTCAACCCGGACAACCTGATCACCTCGATCGCCGAGCAGGTACGCGACGGCAAGATGTCCGGTATCTCCAAGATCGACGACGAGTCGTCCGACCGAGTCGGTATGCGCATCGTCGTCACGATCAAGCGCGACGCGGTCGCGAAGGTCGTGCTCAACAACCTCTACAAGCACTCGCAGCTGCAGACGAGCTTCGGCGCGAACATGCTCTCCATCGTCGACGGCGTACCGCGCACGCTTCGCCTCGATCAGATGATTCGCTTCTACGTCACCCACCAACTCGACGTGATCGTTCGGCGTACTCGGTACCGGTTGCGCAGAGCGGAGGAACGGGCTCACATTCTGCGTGGCCTGGTCAAAGCGCTCGACGCACTCGACGAGGTCATCGCGCTCATTCGTGCGTCGCAGACGGTGGATCTCGCCAAGCAGGGCTTGATCGACCTGCTCGACATCGACGAGATCCAAGCTCAGGCGATCCTCGACATGCAGCTGCGGCGCCTCGCAGCTCTCGAGCGTCAGAAGATCATCGACGAGTTGGCAGAACTCGAACGCACCATCGCAGACCTGCAGGACATCCTGGCCAAGCCTGAGCGACAGCGACAGATCGTGCGGGACGAGCTCGCCGAGATCGTCGAGAAGTTCGGCGACGACCGTCGCACGCGCATCATCGCCGCCGACGGGGACGTCAACGACGAGGATCTGATCGCGCGGGAGAACGTGGTCGTCACGATCACCGAGACCGGATACGCCAAGCGCACCAGAACCGACCTCTACCGCTCGCAGAAGCGCGGCGGCAAGGGAGTGATGGGAGCGGGCCTCAAGCAGGACGACATCGTCAGCAAGTTCTTCGTCTGCTCGACGCACGACTGGATCCTGTTCTTCACCACCAAGGGTCGCGTCTACCGGGCCAAGGCCTACGAGCTGCCCGAGGCGAACCGAACCGCCCGCGGTCAGCACGTCGCGAACTTGCTCGCCTTCCAGCCGGACGAACGCATCGCCCAGGTCATCCAGATCAAGACCTACGAGGATGCCCCCTACCTGGTGCTCGCCACCAAGGGTGGTCTCGTCAAGAAGTCGCGTCTGACGGATTTCGATTCCAACCGCAGCGGCGGCATCGTCGCGGTCAATCTGCGCGGCGACGACGAGTTGGTCGGCGCGGTTCTCGCGTCCTCGGACGACGATCTGCTGCTGGTCTCGGCGCAGGGTCAGTCCATCCGGTTCTCGGCCACCGACGAAGTGCTGCGCCCGATGGGTCGCGCCACCTCGGGTGTGCAGGGCATGCGATTCAACGGCGAGGACGCGTTGCTCTCGCTCAACGTCGTCAGCGAGAACAAGTTCTTGCTGGTCGCGACGTCGGGTGGCTATTCCAAGCGCACCGCGATGGAGGATTACCCGCAGCAGGGCCGCGGCGGAAAGGGAGTGCTGACAATTCAGTACGACCCGAAGCGTGGCACGCTGGTGGGAGCTCTCATCGTCGACGACGAGGACGAGCTGTACGCCATCACGTCCAGTGGTGGTGTGATCCGGACCGCTGCCAAGCAGGTTCGGAAGGCCGGCCGACAGACCAAGGGCGTGCGGTTGATGAATCTCGGTGAAGGCGACACCCTGCTCGCGATCGCGCGCAACGCCGACGAGATCGAACCGGATTCTCTGGGCACCGAAGACGATGCAGCGAAGGAGTCGTAAGTGAGCACTCCCAACCGGCCTGGTAGCAGGCCCGGCCCCAGCGGTGGACCGGACAGCCGGGAGGCCGAGCAGCCCGCGCGTCCCGCGCCGCCCGAGGGAGCTCGCCCGGGCAGCCGCCCGCAGCCGGCCAATCGTCCCGCGCCCGCCGCGGGTCGTGGCCCGGCCCCGCAGGGGGGTGCTCGTCCTCCGATCCGACCGGCACCCGGAAATCCGAACGGTCCGGCACGCCCGGCTCAGGGACCTCCGCCCCCGCAGCGACCGCCTGCACCTCAGGGACCGCCGGGGGCTGCCACTCAGCGTCCGCCTGCACCCCAGCAGGGACAGGCTCCCGCCGGTCCGCCTCAGTCCCAGCCGCCGCAGGCTCCCGGACGGCCCGTCGGTCCGCCGCCGAACGGCCAACCGCCGCAGCGGCAGGCACCGGCCGGTCAAGCTCCTCGGCAGGCAGCCCCGCAGCCCTCGGGACAGCAGCCCTCGGCCGCGCCCAACGAGACCGTCCGCACACCGCAGGTATCCGCCGACTCGGCTGCCACCGGTGACGGATCTCGTGCATCCGAGTCCGCTCGGGGTCAGGATCAGGCCGGTCCCGCAGCAACTCAGGCAATGCCGGCTCAACAGAACGACGATCCGCAGGCCGGCGCCGGAACCCCGCCCTGGCAGCGCGGTGCCGCCCAGCGGCCCGCATCGCAGGGAACGGACCGGCAGCAGCCGCAGAATCAGCCGCAGACCAACCTGTCCGGACGCGGAGCGGCACTGCCACCGAACGGTGAGTTCGATCGGACCGCTCGTACGGCAGCCGAGCCCACTCAGCGTGAGTCGACGGAGGACAAGACCGAACGGCGAGAAGCTGCCCGGTCGAAGGCTGCGGTCATCGACGGACCGACACGGCACATCGAACGCAAGGATCTGGCGAAGGACATGCCGGACCTGTCTGCCGTCCGGCACCCCGAGCCGTCCCAGTCCGAGCGCGCAGCACCGGCAGCCATCACGGCCGTGGCCAGTGCGGACGGCGACCCCCTGCGGGCGACCATCCAGATCCGCAAGATCGATCCGTGGTCGACGCTCAAGATCGCCCTCGTGATCGCAGTGTCACTGTTCTTCGTGTGGATGGTGTCCGTCGGCTTGCTGTACGCCGTGCTCGACGGCATGGGCGTCTGGGAACGTCTCAACAGTGCGTTCACCGAGATCGTCAACGAATCCGGCGGCGGAGGACTCGTCAGCGCCGGGCAGGTGTTCGGCTACGCAGCGGTGATCGGTGTGATCAATGTCGTACTCTTCACCGCTCTCACCACCATCGGCGCCTTCATCTACAACCTGTCGTCGGACCTGGTCGGTGGCGTCGAAGTGACACTGGCAGACCGCGACTGACCTGCACCATCGAGAGCCGTATCGGGCCGTTTTGGAAGACAGCGGCCCGATACGGTAATCTCATCCCTCGGTTCGAGGAGAGCTTTTCTTCGGCCCGAAGTAGTGATGAGGGCCTATAGCTCAGGCGGTTAGAGCGCTTCCCTGATAAGGAAGAGGTCGGAGGTTCAAGTCCTCCTAGGCCCACACCGAACGAACGAAAAGAGGCAGGACATGAAAATCCTTCTTCTTGTCGCATCGGTGGTGATCGCAGTGCTGACATTATCGAAGGTGCGCTCGCAGCGCAGCTCGGACGGCGTTTGGCATAGCATCCCCACCGCGTGACAATCGCTCGGAGTGGACGTGTAGAGTTCGTCCACGATTACCGGCAACACCCGGGGCCTTAGCTCAGTTGGTAGAGCGCTGCCTTTGCAAGGCAGATGTCAGGAGTTCGAATCTCCTAGGCTCCACAAAGAAAAGGACGTCCACTTCGGTGGGCGTCCTTTTTCGCCTCTCCAGCCGCCCCCCATGTCCACTCGATGTGACATTGACCCCCGAAAAGTCCACTGAATGTGACATTGAGTGCCATCGGGCGCGCCGCGAGATCCGCCGGCCACTCAGGTTGACCGGTTGTGATTGGACCCAAGGCGATCTGTGTTTCGGCGCCCACATGTCCAGACAGTCGTCGGTTCGGTGTCGTATCGATGGTTCGGTCCTTAGCGTGGTCGCTGTGCAAGGACGTCGGTTCTCGGATCGACGTGGATGGTCGCGACGGCGCACCGCAGGGGGGTGTGCCGTCGTTCGATCTCGGCGGGCGGTGTTCGCCACTGTCTCGAATCGATCGGCGATTCGGGCATCTCGAATCTCTAAGGAGTCCCGCAGATGACGCGCGTTCTCGATCATGAAGAGCTGTTGAGGGAACTCGACGGCACGTTGGAAGCCAATCTGAATCGTCATCTGTCGATGGCGAAGGAATGGCATCCGCATGATTACGTTCCGTGGGATCTGGGTCGCAATTTCGCGGCGATGGGTGGACAGGACTGGTCGCTCGAGCAGTCGTCGCTGTCGGAACTGGCGCGCACGGCGATGATCACCAATTTGCTCACCGAGGACAATCTGCCGTCGTATCACCGGGGGCTGGCAGACAATCTTTCGTTGGACGGTGCCTGGGGGACGTGGGTGGGGCGCTGGACTGCGGAGGAGAACCGTCACGGCATCGTCATGCGC